>DATABK010000305.1:0-1505 GCA_036259695.1 Actinomycetes bacterium
TGCCGGGCATGAACCCGGGCACGTCGACGAAGCTGATGATGGGGATGTTGAAGGCGTCGCAGAACCGCACGAAGCGGGCGCCCTTGACCGAGGCGTTGATGTCCAGCACCCCGGCCAGGTGCAGCGGCTGGTTGCCGACGATCCCCACCGGCCGGCCGTTGAGGCGGGCCAGGCCGATGACCATCGACTCGGCGTGGGCCTGGAGGATCTCCAGGAACTCGCCGTCGTCGACCACCCGGGTGACGACCTCGCGGATGTCGTAGGGCTGGTTGGGGTGGTCGGGAATCAGGTCGACCAGGGCCTGCTCCTCGCGCCGGGGGTCGTCGGTGGGCTGGCGCCGGGGCGGGTCCTCCATGTTGTTGAGGGGCAGGAACCCGATCAGCTCGCGGGCCAGGTCGAAGCACTCGTCCTCGTCCTCGGCGGCGAAATGGGCCGTGCCCGACTTGGTGGCGTGGGTCATGGCCCCGCCCAGCTCCTCGAAGGTCACGTCCTCGCCGGTGACCGTCTTCACCACGTCGGGGCCGGTGATGAACATGTAGGAGGTCTCCTTGACCATCAGCACGAAGTCGGTGATGGCCGGGGAGTAGACGGCCCCGCCCGCCGAGGGCCCCATGATCAGCGACAGCTGGGGGACGACCCCGGAGGCCTGGACGTTGCGCCAGAAGATCTCGGCGTAGCCGGACAGGGCGACCACGCCCTCCTGGATGCGGGCCCCGCCGGAGTCGTTGATGCCGATGCAGGGCACCCCCATCTTCAGCGACAGGTCCATGACCTTGCAGATCTTCTCGGCCATGACCTCGCCCAGCGACCCGCCGAAGACGGTGAAGTCCTGGGAGAACAGGCAGACCCGCCGCCCGCCGATGGTGCCGTAGCCGGTCACGACACCGTCGCCGGGGATGCGCCGCTTGTCCATGCCGAACGCGGTCGAGCGGTGGGTGGCCAGCATGTCGGTCTCGACGAACGAGCCCGGGTCGAGCAGGCCGTCGATCCGCTCCCGGGCGGTCAGCTTGCCCTTGTCGTGCTGGACCTCGACCGCCTGCCTGGAGCCGGCGTGCAGCGCCTGCTCCTTCCGGGTGCGGAGCTCCTCGACCCGTTCCTTCATCGTCTTGGGCTGCTGTGGCGCCACCTGGCCGTCCCTTCCCACCTAGCCTGCCTCGCGGAGCGCGAGGCCCGCGCTGGTCTCCGGCATTGTAGGGGGTAGGCTGCGCCGATCATGGAAGCGGCCGACGCCAGCTGGGCCCGGCGGGCCCTGCCCGGGTTCTTCAGCCCCCTGGAGGTGGTGGCCAGCGTGCCCACCACCATGGCCAGGGCGGCCGAGCTGGCCGCGGCCGGCGAGCCCGAGGGGGCCACGGTGGTGGCCGAGGAGCAGACCGAGGGCCGGGGCCGCCTGGGCCGGGTCTGGGTGGCCCCGCCGGGCAGCTCGCTGCTGGTCTCGGTGGTGCTGCGCCCCCCGATGGCCACCGACGCGGTCTGGCTGACGGTGGCCGCGGCCGGGGCCCCCCTGG
>DATABK010000306.1:0-2530 GCA_036259695.1 Actinomycetes bacterium
ACGAGCAGCGCCGAGCCGCCGTCGACCTGGTCCGCCAGGTCTCGGCCAGGAACCGGGGCACCGACGCTCCGCCAGGGCCCGAGGCCCGGGACTGAGCGCCGTGCCGGTCTTCGTCATCGGGGCGAACTTCCGCAGCGCACCCCTGGAGCTGCTGGAGCGCCTGGCCGTCGACGCCGAGCGGCGCCCCAAGGCCCTGGCCGGCCTGCTTGACCTGGAGCACGTCCACGAGGCGGTGATCGTCTCCACCTGCAACCGGGTCGAGGTCTACACCGCCATCAGCCGCTTCCACAGCGCCGCCGGCGACGTCCGGCGGTTCCTGGCCGACCTCCACGGCCTGCCCGTTGAGGAGTTCGCCGACCACCTCTACGACTACTACGAGGAGCGGGCCGTCCAGCACCTGTTCGCGGTCCCCTCCGGGGTCGACTCGATGGTGGGCGGCGAGGCCCAGATCCTCGGCCAGGTCGGCGAGGCCTTCCAGGCCGCCCAGGCCGAGCGGACGGCCGGGCCGGTGCTGTCGTCGCTGTTCACCAGGGCGATCAAGGTCGGCCGGCGGGCCAGGAGCGAGACCGGCATCGGCGCCGGCATGGCCTCGACCGTCACGGTGGGGCTGCGGGTGGCGGCCAGCCAGCTCGACGGCCTGGCCGGGCGCCGGGTCCTGCTGATCGGGGCGGGCAGCCTGGCCCGGTTGACCGGCCGGGCCCTGCGGGCCGCCGGGGCGGCCGAGCTGGTGGTGGCCAACCGCACCCCGGCCACCGGGGCCGCCCTGGCCCGCGAGCTCGGCGGCCGGGCCGTGCCCCTGGACCGGGTCGCCGACGAGCTGGCCTCGGCCGACCTGATGGTCGCGGCCACGGCCGGGACCACCCCGACCGTTCCCGCGGCCACGGTGGCCGCCGCCCTGGAACGGCGGGCGGCCGGTCCCGGGGCGGCCGGGCCGCTGGTCGTGCTCGACCTGGGCGTGCCCCGCGACGTCGAGCCCGAGGTCCGAGGGCTGCCCGGGGTCGTCCTGGCCGACCTGGACGCGCTCCGGGCCGTGCTCGAGACCGACGAGGAGCCGCGCCGGGAGGTCGAGCGGGTCCGGGCCCTGATCGCCCAGGAGACGGCCGCCTACCTCGGCGGCCAGCGGGAGGCCCGGCTGGCCCCGACCATCCGGTCCCTGCGGGCCCGGGCCGAGCAGGTCCGCCAGCAGGAGCTGGCCAAGGCGTCGGCCCGCCTGGCCGGCCTGGACGAGCGCCAACGGGCCGCGGTCGAGGCCGTGACCAGGGGCCTGGTCAACAAGCTGCTGCACGACCCGATGGTCCGGGGCAAGACCCTGGCCGCCCGCCCCGACGGCGACCTGTACGTGGCCGCCCTGCGGGAGCTCTACGGCCTGGACCCCAGCCCTGCCGACGATGACCGCCGCTGAGGGCACCGGCCGGGCCCTGCGGCTGGCCACCCGGGGGAGCGCGCTCGCCCTCGCCCAGAGCCGGCTGGTGGTCGACGGCCTGCGGGTGGCCTGGCCGGAGCTGCGGGTCGAGCTGGTCACCGTCCTGACCGAGGGCGACCGGCGCCGCGACGTGCCCGCGGCCGCCCTCGGCGGCAAGGGCATCTTCACCGCCGCCGTGCAGGAGGCGGTGCTGGACGGGCGGGCCGACCTGGCCGTCCACTCGGCCAAGGACCTGCCCGCGGCCCAGGTCCCCGGCCTGGTCCTGGCCGCCGTCCCCGAGCGCGACGACCCCCGCGACGTGCTCGTCGGCCGAACCCGGCTGAGCGGGCTGGACGACCTGGCCCCGGGGGCCAGGGTCGGGACCGGCAGCCCGCGCCGGATCGCGCTGCTCAACTGGCTCCGGCCCGACCTGGAGCTGGTGTCCATCCGGGGCAACGTCGACAGCCGGGTCCGGCGGGTCCATGCCGGCGAACTGGACGCGGTCGTGCTGGCCGCGGCCGGGCTGCGCCGCCTCGGCCTGGCCGGGAACGCGGCCGTCCCCCTCGACCCGGAGAGCTTCACCCCGGCCCCCGGTCAGGGCACCCTGGCCGTCGAGGCCCGCGGGGACGACACCGGCGCCCTCGGCCTGCTCAGCGCCCTCACCCACCGCCCGTCCCGGGTCGCCCTCCGGGCCGAGCGGGCGTTCCTCCAGCGCCTCGGCGGCTCCTGCACCCTGCCCGCCGGGGCGATCCTGCGCCCGACCGACGCCGGCCCGCTCGAGATCCAGGGGTTCCTCTCCGCCCTCGACGGCAAGGGCCTGGTCCGTGAACGCCTCCGCGGCCCGGCCGACGACCCCGAGGGCCTGGGCCGCGGCCTGGCCGACCGCCTCCTGGACGCCTGCGGCCCCGAGGTCCGCGCCCTGGTCGAGGACTCCCGCCGTTGACCCGGACGCGGCCGACCCTGGCCGGCCTGACCGTGCTCGTGCCCCGGGCCCGCGACCAGGCGAGCCAGCTCTCGGCCCTGCTCCGGGCCCGCGGCGCCGAGCCGCTCGAGGTCCCGACCATCGAGATCCGCCCGGTCGCCTCCACCGCCGAGCTCGACCGGGCGGTCGAGGACCTGGCAGCCGGC
>DATABK010000307.1:0-2686 GCA_036259695.1 Actinomycetes bacterium
CCCGCCTGCACCAGCAGCGGCCCGAGCGGGTGCCGGAGCTGCACCGGGCCGCCGCCGCCTGGCACGAGGCCCACGGCCCGGCCGACGAGGCCATCGGCCACGCCCTGGCCGCCGGCGACGCCGGCTGGGCGGCCCGCCTGATCGAACGGGAGATCGACGCCTGCATCCTGCGCTGGGAGGGGGCGACGCTGGGGCGCTGGCTGGCCGCCCTCCCTCCCGAGCTGGTTGGCTCCCGGTCGCGGCTGGCCCTGGCCCAGGCACGCCTGGCCCTGATCAGCGGCGACCTGGAGGCGATCGAGGGGCCGCTGGAGGCCGCGGAGCGGGGGGTCGCCGACGCCGTCGAGGAGCCGTACGAGCCGTCCGTCGGCCGGGCGGCAAGCCTGGTGGCCAACCTCCCGGCGGCGATCGCTCTCGAGCGGGCCGGCCTGGCCCATCTCCGCGGCGACCCCGAGCAGACGAGCGCGCAGGCCAGGCGGGCCCTGGCCGCCCTCGGCGAGGGCGAGTGGATGCTCGAGTCGCTCACCCGCTGGTACCTGGCCGTGGCCGAATGGCTGGCCGGCCAGCTCAATGAGGCCGAGGAGGCCCTGGCGTCCAGTATCGCCCGGTGGCGGGCGGCCAGCCGGCGCGCCCCCGCCGCGGCCGCCTTGGGCTATCACTGTCTGGGCCTCATCCAGCGCGACCAGGGCCGCCTGGAAGCCGCCCTGGCGACCTACGGGGAGGCGCTGGCGGTGGCCGCCGAGCTGGACGGGGCGGCCCCGCAGATCGCCGGCGTCGCCTACACCGGGATGGCCGGGGTGCTGTACGAGCGCGGCCAGCTCGAGGCCGCGCTGGAGCACGCCACCGACGGCATCGCGCTGTGCCGGCAGATCGTCTACACCCCGCCGCTGGCCACCGGCCTGGTCACCCTGGCCTGGATCCGGCAGGCCCAGGGCGATCGGGCCGGCGCCCTCGACGCCCTCGGGGAGGCCGAACGCATCCAGCTCAGCCCGGTGATCGTCGGGCTGATCAACCCCGTGCCGGCCCAGCGGGCCCGCCTCGCCCTGGCCCAGGGCGACGTCGACACCGCCGTCCGCTGGGTCCGGGCCCACGGCCTTGGCGGCAGCGACGAGCCCAGCTACCCACGCGAGCGCGAGTACCTGGTCCTGGCTCGGGTGCTGCTGGCCCAGCAGGCCCCCGAGCGGGCGTTGGGGCTGCTGGAGCGGCTGCGGGCCCGGGCGGTGGCCCAGGGGCGCACCGGCAGCGGCATCGAGGTGCGGGCCCTCCAGGCGCTGGCCCTGTCCGCCCGTGGGGACCAGGCGGACGCCCTGGCCGTGCTGGCCGAGGCGCTCACCCTGGCCGCGCCAGAAGGCTACCTGCGCCTGTTCCTCGACGAGGGCCCCGCGATGGCCGCGCTGCTGCGCGAGCTGGCCGGCCGGCGCCAGGAGCGCCCGGCGGCCGCCGACACCGTGCCCCCGCGCTACCTGGTCCGCCTGGTGGACGCCTTCGAGCAGGCCGGCCTGCCGGTCCGCCAGCCCGTCCGTCGCGGCGGCGTGGTGGTGGCGGGGCTGATCGAGCCGCTGAGCGCCCGCGAGGTGGAGGTGCTGGAGCTGCTGGCCGCCGGCGCGCCCAACCGGGCGATCGCCGAGGAGCTGGTGGTCACCCTGGACACCGTCAAACGCCACGTCAGCAACCTGTTCACCAAGCTCCGGGTGGCCAACCGCACCCAGGCCGTCGCCCGGGCCCGCGAGCTGGGGCTGCTGCCCTAGCCGCCCGAAGCTCCCCCTGCGATCCCACCTCCGGGTGATGCCCATGCCCCGAAGCCCTTCCTAGCCTGCCGGCAGGAACAACCGCACGGAGATCGGTCGACGTGGACGACCACCGGCACGGGAACAGTACGACGCTGGTGCCCGGCGGAACCGGCAAGACCGGCCGTCGGGTGGCGGCGCAGTTACCGGCGTGGGGACCAAGCGACCTGACTCTCCCGGCACCGAAGGGAGCGCATCATGAGTCTGACTCAGTACTACGCCGCGCCCAGCCTCGACGGCTTCCTCGCGGACGCCGAGAACTCGCTGGACTGGCTTCTCACCCGCAAGACCGACGACGACGGGCCGCTGAGCTTCCGTGAGTTCATGGCCGGCGTTGGCGCGATGGCGATGGGGACGACGACCTACGAGTGGATCCTCGACCAGGAGCCCCCAGACGACACGCTGGCGGGGTGGACGTGGCCCCCAAGGGTCCCCTGCTGGGTCTTCACCCACCGGGAATTGCCGGATGTCCCCGGCGCGCAGATCGAGTTCACCAGCGCGGAGATCGCAACCGTGCACAAGGACATGGTCGCCGCCGCCGGCGACCGCAACGTCTGGGTTGTCGGCGGTGGCCACCTGGCCGGTCAGTTCGCCGACGCCGGGCTGCTGGACGAGGTCATCGTGTCGATCGCCCCCGTCACGCTCGGTGGCGGTGCGCCCCTGCTACCGCGCCGGACCGAGCTGCGCCTGGTCGAGGCGGGACGCAACGGCGACTTCGTCGCGGCCAAGTTCTCGGTTGTGCGCCCCGGTTGAATCTCCACCGCCGATCCGAAGTGCGCCCTGACCAGCCATCGGGCTGTCTCACAGCTGAATGCGCAGGTTGGCCAGCTGTCGGGTCTGGAGATCCGGTGGACGCCTCCGATCCGCCGAGGCGTGGCGAGAGACCGCCCCGTACGCCGTGG
>DATABK010000308.1:0-15703 GCA_036259695.1 Actinomycetes bacterium
CGTGTTGGTATTCCGCAGGTGCCAGCCGATCTGCCCGTCGGTCCGGGGAAGGCGACCCCGATGGTGGTGGTCCCGTTGCCGTCCCAGTCACCCGTCACCGGAATGCCGTTGGTCCCGCCGAAGGGCACCACGACGTCGGGCGTTCCGGCGGTGTTGGCGTTGCGGAGCCGCCACTCCAGCTGCCCATCGGAGCGGGCGTAGACCACGCCGACCGTGTGACTGCCGTTGCCGTCCCAGTCCCCGGTCACCACGGCGAACGCCGTCACCCCGCCGTAGGCGAGCACGGCATCGGGGCGGCCGGCGGTGTTGGCGTTGCGGAGCTCCCAGCGGATCTGCGAGGCGGCGAGGGTGGCCGCCGCCTTGGGTGTCCGGTCGAACGAGGTCGCCTGCTTGGCCAGATGTAGTCCGGGGGACGGGCGCGGTGGTCGCTGCGCCGGCGCGGCGCCCGCGAACCCCGGCGCACTCACGATCAGCAGCCCGACCGCGGCCAGCAGGGCAGCGATGGCCCTGGCCCGGCGTGTTCGGATGTACATGCGGATACTTCTCCTCAGGTTGATGTCCTGGGGTGGCTGACCGGCACCGTGCCGGCTTCACCCTCTAGACGAACGGCGGGGACCCGGATCGACATGGAGCACGACCACGTGTCGGCCCTTCAGGCGGCCGCCGCTGAGCCGTCCCAGACGCCGGTGGCGGCGGCGTCCCGGGCGAAGTCGCGGAAGTCCCGCGGGGGCCGGCCCAGGGCACGCTGGACGCCGTCGGCCAGGTAGGCGTTGCGGCCGTCCAGTGCCTCGGTTAGCCCGGTGAACACGTCGGTCAGCATCTTCACGACCTCGGCCGGGACCTGGTTCTCAGTCAGCAGGGCCGCGTACTCCTCCAGGGAGACCGGCAGATAGCGGATCGGGCGGTCGGCCGCCGCGGCGATCTCGGCGACCGCCTCCGCCCAGCCGAGCAGCCGCGGACCGGTCACCTCATACAGCTGGCCGACATGCCGGTCATCGGTCAACGCGGCGACCGCGACGTCGGCGATGTCGTCGGCGTCGATGAACGGCTCGGCCAGGCCCGGGTCGGCCAGGAAGGCGACCTCGCCGGCCCGCACCGGCTCCAGGAAGAAGCTCTCGTTGAAGTTCTGGAACATGAAGGCCGAGCGCACGATGGTCCAGTCCGCCCCGGACTGCACCAGGGCCTGCTCGCTGCGCCGCGCGGCCTCCTCGCCGCGGCCCGACAGCAAGACCAGCCGCCGGACCCCACGCGCCACGGCCAGGTCGGCGAAGGTGCCGATCGCCTCGGCGGCGCCGGGGACGGCCACGTCCGGGTAGTAGGTCACATACACCGACCCCACGCCGTCCAGCCCCGCCGGCCAGGTGGCCTCATCGGTCCAGTCGAACGGCGGGGTGCCGGAGGGGGTCCCGACCCGCACCGGCAGGCCGCGGGCCTCCAGCCGCTGCACCACCCGGCGGCCGGTCTTACCGGTCCCGCCCAGCACCAGCGTCGGCTGCTGTGTCGTCGGTTCCATCTCTGCTCTCCTCTCGAGCGGTTGTACCGTGCGTCCAGTCTCGGCGGGGTACTGGGGACCGTCTATGACCACCCGTCGCGACTTCATGCTCGAACGTCCAGGAGTGCGGGACAGGGGAGAGCGGGCCGGTCATACTGGGGGCATGGACGCCACCGAGACCTGGCCGCCGCCCGACCCGGTAGGGGAGGCGCTCCACTTCCTGCGGATGGACGGCGCCTTCTACTGCCGCTCGGAGCTGAGCGCCCCCTGGGGCATGACGCTCGACCCCATGCCCGGCTACCTCTGGTTCCACGTCGTCACCAACGGCGGCGCCCTGCTCGAGGTCGACCGGGACCACGCCAGATGGCTGCACCCCGGCGACGTCTCGCTCGTCCCCCACGGCAACGGCCACGTGCTGCGCAGCGAGCCCGGGGTTCCCGCCCCGGGAATCCTGGAGCTCGAGCTCGAGCACCCCAGCGACCGCTACGAGATCCTCCGCCACGGCGGCGGTGGCGTCCCCACGACCCTCATCTGCGGCGCGGTCCGCTTCGACCACCCCGTCGCCCGCAACCTGATCGGGATCCTGCCCCCGATGCTCTACATCCAGGCCTCCGACGAGCCCCGGGCCAGCTGGATGCAGGCCGTCTTTAAGCTCATGGCCGCCGAAGCCCGAGCCTTCCAGCCCGGCGGCGAGGCGGTGATCACCCGCCTGGCCGACGTCCTGGTCATCCAGGCCATCCGCGCCTGGATCGAGACCGCCCCGGCCGCCCGCACCGGCTGGCTCGGCGCCCTCCAGGACCCCCAGATCGGCCAGGCCCTGGCACTCATCCACCGGGACCCGACCCGGCCCTGGACCGTCGCCTCCCTGGCCCGCGAGCTCGCCATGTCGCGGTCGGCCTTCGCCGCCCGGTTCACCCAGCTGGTCGACCAGCCGGCCAAGCAGTACCTGACCCAGTGGCGCATGCAGGTGGCCCAGCACGCGCTGGCAACCGAGGGCGCCACCGTGGCCGAGCTCGCCTCGCGGCTCGGCTACCAGTCCGAGGCCGCGTTCGCCCGGGCGTTCAAGCGGGTCATGGGGGTGGCCCCGGGTTCGGTCCGACGGGGTGGCCACCTGGGCACAGCCGCTCCGCTTCTGGGGGCGACGGCCAGCTAGGTTCCGGCGTCCTCGACCCAGGCGCCGGCGGCCATCACCCCGGTCACTTGCAGGTCCTGGTCGAGCACCACCAGGTCGGCCCGTTTGCCGACCTCGATGGCACCTACGTCGGGCAGTCCGAGCACGCCGGCCGGGGTCGTGGACGCCAGGCGGGCCGCCTCCTCCAGCGGCAGGCCGCTCTCCTGCACGGCGCCGCGGAAGGCGGCGTCCATCGTCAAGGTGCTGCCGGCGAGGGCGCCCCCCTCGGCCAGGCGGGCGACGCCGTCCAGCACCTGGACCCGCAGGCCCCCCAGCTGGTAGTCGCCGTCCGCCATCCCGGCGGCGGCCATGGCGTCGGTGACCAGCGCGACCCGGCCCGCGCCCTTGGTCGTCACGGCACGGCGCAGCATCGCCGGGTGCACGTGCACCCCGTCGGCGATCACCTCGACCGTCGCCCGCGGGTCGTCCAGCAGCGCCACCGCCGGTCCCGGCTCACGGTGGTGGACCGGCCGCATGGCGTTGAACAGGTGGGTGCCGACGGTCGCGCCGGCGTCCAGCGCCTCCCGGGTGACCGCGTAGGTGGCATCGGTATGGCCCAGCGCGGCCACCGCCCCGGCCTCCACGATCCAGCTGACCGCCGCCAGGCCCCCGGCCAGTTCGGGAGCCAGCGTCACCATCCGGACGGTGCCACGGCCAAGCCGCAGCAGCCGCTCCACCTCCGACCTCGCCGGATCCCGCAGCAGGCCCGGGTCATGCGCGCCGCGTTGCCTGGGGTTCAGCCACGGGCCCTCCAGGTGCACCCCGGCCAGCAGCCCGTCGGTGACCAGGTCGGCCAGGGCGGCCACCACCCGCTCCAGCTCGGCAGGCTCCGCCGTCACCAGGCTGGCCATCGTGGTGGTGGTGCCGTGGCGACGGTGGAAGTCCACCACCCCCGCCGCCTCCCGCTCGTCGCCGGTCGTGTAGGACCCGCCGCCGCCGCCGTGGACGTGCAGGTCGACGAACCCCGGGACGAGCACGCGACCGCGCAGCTCGACATCGGCCGGGCGCGCGGGCGCGCCCTCGCCGACCGCCACCAGCCGGTCCCCGACGACCTCCACCCAGCCCGGATCCAGCACGCGGTCGGGGATGACCACCCGACCTCCAGCCAACACCGACATGCCGCGCCCCCGGCATCGCCGTCCGGACGGCTCCATTAGACTGCGAAGGACCTGCACCGCACAGCTTTGACCCGATCGCCGCACAACCGTCAAGGACTTCCACCGGTGACCGTGCCCCGGCTGCTCGACCTGGACCGGGCCGCCCTGGCGGCGCTGTCCGGCCGTGCCCTGCTCGCCGCCGTCGCCGCCGCCGAGGGCCGGACGGTGGTGGCCGAGGTGATCGCCGGCGGCGCCCCGCTGGCCGACCCGGCCGACAACGTCGAGGTCGTCGCGGCCATGGGAGCCGACCTCCTGCTGCTCAACCGCATCGAGGAGGCGATGGCGGACGGAGGCTGGCGGCTGCCGAGGCTCGGCCGCCTGGCCGATCTGTCCGACCTGGCCCGGCGGGTCGGCCGCCCGGTCGGCGCCAACCTGGAGCCCGGTGACGTCCCTGACCCCCGGCGGGCCACCCCCGAGGCGGCCAGGGTGCTCATCGGCTCCGGCGCCGCCTTCCTCTGCCTGACCGCCAACCCCGGCACCGGCACCAGCCTGGCCGACCTGGCCAGGGCCACGGCCGCGATCCGCGAGGCCATCGGCCCCGACCCGGCCATCTGGGCCGGCAAGATGCACCAGGCCGGCGCCACCGAGCCCCTCACCCCGGGCGGGGTCGCGGCCCTGGTCGACGCCGGCGCCGACGCGGCCCTGGTCCCGCTGCCCGGGACCGTCCCAGGGGTGACCCGCGAGGCTGCCGCCGAGATCGTCCAGGCGGTCCATGCCGCCGGCGGGCTGGCCGTCGGCACGGTCGGGACGAGCCAGGAGGGCGCCCATCCGGCCCTGATGGACCCCCTCGGCCTGGTCGCCAAGGAGATCGGGGTCGACCTGCACCACCTCGGCGACGCCGGTCTCGGCGGCAGCCCCGACCCGGAGGTCGTCTACCGCTACTCGGTGGCCATCCGCGGCCGTCGCCATACCTGGCGCCGGATGGCCCTCGGCGCCCGCGGCCCGACGCCTGAGGGCCGGTGAGGCTCCCGATGCCGTTGTCGTCCGAAGCACGGGACCGCGTCCGGGCGTTCCTCCAGCCCGGTGAGGAGCTGCGCTACCTGTTCCCGGCGAGCTCGGTCGGGCTCGGCCGGGGCATCACCGGGGTGGCCCCGTTCCTCGTCGCCGTCAGCGACACCCACATCACGGTCCTGTCCTGCGAGTGGCTGCGGCGCCACCGGCCGGCCTCCGTCTGGGCCCGCTGTCCCCGTGCCACCCGGCTCGGCCCGGTGGACACCTCCATGGCCCCGACGCTGGAGATCGGCGACCTGGTCCTGGAGATCGACGAGGAATACCTGGCCGTGGTCCAGGCCGCCGACGCCGAGCTCGACGGGACCGACCAGCTGCCCCCCGACCCGCTCCCCGACCTCTGAGCGGCCTCGTCGCGGTCAGCGCCAGCGGAACAGCTCGGCGCCCGACTCGACCTGCCCGCCGGTGACCGTCTCGCCGATCGCCTCGGGAGGCGCGTCCAGCGCGATCACCGGGGAGACCGGCGACCGGCCACCGGCCTCGACCGCGGCCGCGTCCCATTCGACGAGCGGGGTGCCGGCGGTCACCTCGTCGCCCTCGGCGGCCAGGAGCCGGAACCCCTCGCCCTCGAGCTGGACGGTGTCGATCCCCAGGTGGACGAGCACCCCCCGGCCGGAGGAGGTCACGACCACGAACGCGTGCGGGTGCAGCTTGGCGATCCGGCCGTCAACGGGAGCGACCGCCTGCACCGGCCCCCGTGGCGGGTCCACGGCCGCGCCCGGTCCGACCATCGCCCCGGCGAACACGGGGTCGGGAACCTCCGACAGCGGCAGCACCCGCCCCGGGAGGGGGGCGAGCACCGGCAGCTCGTCGGCCATCAGGCCAGGTCTTCGATGTCGCTGGCGATCGTGTCGGCCTCCGGCCCGACAACCACCTGGATGACGTTGCCGGCCTTGAGGACCCCGTGCGCCCCGGCGGCCTTCAACGCGCCCTCGTCGACCAGGGAGGCGTCATGGACCTCGGTGCGCAGCCGGGTGATGCACGGCTCGATCTCGACGATGTTGTCGCTGCCCCCGAGCGCGGCAACGATCTGCTCGGCCTTGCTCGCCATCGCATCCTCCTCCTGGGTGCGTTGCTCAGTCGCCGGTGTCGGTCTGCGTTACCTTCCGCAGCCCCCTGGGTGCGTCCGGGTCGATGCCCTTGGCCCGGGCCAGGGCCTCGACCAGGAGCTGCCCGGGGACGATGAGGGCCAGCGGCGCCAGGTGCTCGGGGAGCGGGGGGATGGGCAGCGCCGACCGGCAGGTGGCGGCGAACTCCTGGTCGCCACCGATGCCGTAGACGTGCGCCCCGGCGTCGACGATCCGCCGGGCCAGGGCGGTCATGCCCGGCAGGATGGGGCCGTCACCGGCCGCGACCAGCAGCGCCGGGGTGTTCCAGTCGACGGTCGCGATCGGGCCGTGCAGCAGGTCGGCATACGACAACCCGACCGCCGACACGTAGCAGGCCTCCTTGAGCTTCAGCGCGATCTCGAGGGCGGTCGAGTAGGCGTAGCCCCGGCCGGACACGACCATCGTGTCGGCGTAGGTCAGCCGCTCGGCCAGCGCCTCGGCCTCCGCCGCCCCCTCCAGGACGGCCGCGACGGCATCGGGCACACCTTGGAGCGCGGCAAGCCCAGGCTGGTCGTCGGCCAACGCCAGCGCCAGCACGGCCATCGCGGCCAGCTGGGTGGTGAAGGTCTTGGTCGCGGGGACCGCGACCTCGGCGCCGGCCTGGGTGACCAGGGCCAGGTCGGCGACCTCGGTGAGCGGCGATCCGTCGACGTTGGCCACCCCGACCGTCCTGGCGCCACAGTCCCGCGCCCATTCCAGGGTGGCCACGATCTCCTCGGTGGCCCCCGACTGGGACACCGCCACCGCCAGCACCCCTCGCAGGTCGATGCTGGCCCGGTAGGCGGTGGCCACCGAGGGCGAGGCCAAGGTGGCCAGCCGGCCGGCGCGCACCGAGCACAGGTACTGGCCGTAGACGGCGGCGTTGTCCGAGGAGCCTCGGGCGATCAACAGCACCTGCCGCGCGTCCCCGGCCAGGGCGCGCAGCTCGCCGGCGAGGGGCAGGAATGCGTCCAGGGTGCGGCGCAGCGCCTCCGGCTGCTCGTCGATCTCCTGCCGCATCCGGGTCGCCATGCACCCTCCTGGGCGTTGACGGCCAAACCCAATACTGGTGTAGTCCCGCATAGCGGAGCGAATTGACCACACCTTAGCACGTGGCATGCCGCGTCTGGCCTCCCACCCAGCCCAGGAGGGCGTCCATGAGTGCAACACCAGCGACCACGGCCGAGGGATCTCGCCGCTGGGGCAGTGGGTTCTTCGCCATCCTCCAGCGGATCGGCCGCAGCCTCATGCTGCCCATCGCGGTGCTCCCAGCCGCCGCGCTGCTGTTGCGCCTGGGGCAGGACGACCTGCTCGGCGCCGACGGGCTGGGCTGGACGCGACCCGCCGAGGTCGTCGGGAACGCCGGCGCGGCGCTGTTCGACAACCTGCCGTTGCTGTTCGCGGTCGGGGTCGCGGTCGGCTTCGCCCGAAGAGCCGACGGATCGACCGCGGTCGCCGCCCTGGTCGGCTATCTGGTCTTCTCCAACGTGCTGGAGGCGTTCGGGCCGATGGTCCCGGTCGACCCGGCCTGTCAGGGCGAGGCCTGCGAGCTCGAGCGCGACGCTCCCAACGTCGGCGTCCTCGGCGGCATCGTCATCGGGCTGGTCGCGGCCGTGCTCTGGCAGCGCTACTACCGGACCAAGCTGCCCCCCTGGCTGGCATTCTTCGGCGGCCGCCGGTTCGTCCCGATCATCACCGCCTTCGCGGCGCTCGGGATCGGGATCGTGTTCGGCATCATCTGGCCGCCGATCGGCGAGGCCCTGGGCAACTTCGCCGAGTGGCTGTACGGCCTCGGGCCGGTGGGGGCCGGCGTGTACGGCGCGGCCAACCGGGCCCTCATCCCCATCGGGATGCACCACTTCCTCAACTCCTTCATCTGGTTCCAGGCCGGTGAGTGCACCAACGCGGCCGGCGAGGTCTTCAACGGCGACCTCACCTGCTTCTTCAACGCCGAGCCGAGAGGGCCCGACATCGGCATCTTCATGGCCGGCTTCTTCCCGATCATGATGTTCGCCCTGCCCGCCGCCGCCCTGGCCATGGTCCACGAGGCCCGGACGGCCGAGCGCAAGGCCGCCGCCGGCCTGCTGCTGTCGGCCGGCCTGACCTCGTTCGTCACCGGCGTGACCGAGCCGCTGGAGTTCGCGTTCCTGTTCGTGGCGCCGCTGCTGTTCGCGGCCCACGCCGTGCTCACCGGGCTGTCAATGGCCATCACCGCGGCCCTTGGGGTCCGGGACGGCTTCGGCTTCTCCGCCGGCCTGATCGACTACCTGCTGAACTTCAACATCGCCACCAGACCGCTGCTGATCATCCCCATCGGGCTGGCCTATGCGGTCGTCTACTACTTCCTGTTCCGCATGCTCATCCGCCGCTTCGACCTGGCCACCCCCGGCCGAGAACGCACCGAGGAAGAGGCCGAGGAGGCGGGTCTGATCAGCCGAAGCAGCTGACAGCGGGGCCCCGGCGCCGACGCCGCGTAGGCTGGCCGTCGTGACCGAGGACCTTCCGAGGAGTGCGCCGGCCAGCCAGCAGGTCGACCCGGCGGCCGTGCTCGCGTTCGTCGACGCGGTCGACGCCGACCCGGCCATCGAGCTGCACAGCCTGATGGTGGTGCGGCACGGGCACGTCGTCGCGGAGGGCTGGTGGGCGCCGCACACCCCGGAGCGGACCAGGCTGCTGTATTCGCTCAGCAAGAGCTTCACCTCCACCGCGCTCGGGTTCGCGCTGGAGGAGGGGCTCGTCGGCCTGGACGACACGGTGGTGTCGCACTTCCCCGAGTTCGACGCGGAGATCACCGATCCCCGCAGCCGGTCGGTCACGCTGCGGCACCTGGCCTCGATGGCCAGCGGCCACGACCGGGACATGCGGGAGGAGGCCGTCGCCCGCGACCCGCGGGAACCGGTCCGCGGCTTCCTGCTCGTGCCCCCGGACCAGCAGCCCGGCACCCTGTTCGCCTACAGCCAGCCCTGCACCTACGCGCTGGCGGCCGCCATCCAGCGAGCGGCCGGCATGCGGCTGACCGAGTACCTGCGGCCGCGGCTGTTCGACCCGCTCGGCATCGGCGAGGTCGGGTGGCTGGCCTGGCCACCCGGCCGGGAGCAGGGCTTCAGCGGCCTCTTCGCCCGCACCGAGGATGTCGCCAAGCTCGGTCAGCTGTACCTGCAGCGCGGCCGATGGGGCGACATCCAGCTGCTCGGTGAGCACTACGTCGAGCAGGCGACCTCCCGGCAGATCGGCACCCCCAGCCAGGAGAACGTCGACTGGCGCCAGGGCTACGGCTTCCAGTTCTGGATGGCCCGCCACGGCTACCGGGGCGACGGCGCCTTCGGGCAGTTCTGCGTCGTCCTTCCCGAGCAGGACGCCGTGGTCGCGACCACCGGCGGCACCGAGGCGATGCAGGCGGTGCTGGACAACCTCTGGCGGCACCTGCTCCCAGGCCTCGGCACGGGCAGATCGGACGACGGCGCGCAGCAGGACCTCGACAAGCGGCTGGCCGGCCTCAGGCTGCCGCCGTGCCTGGCCGCACCGGGCCCGCCACGGTGGGAGGACTGGATCGGCCGGCCGTTCCCGGCCGCGTCCGGAGCCGAGGGCGGGCCGGCGGAGGCGCCGCTGACCTCCGTCCAGCTGCGAAAGGCCGACCACGGGCTGGACGTGACCGTCGCCGAGCCCGCCAACACGCTCGCCTTCCCCGTCGGCGCCGGGGATTGGCTGGTCTCGACCCCACGCGACCGCCACGGGGAGGCGATCCCGGTCGCCACCTCGGGTGGCTGGCTGGACGACCGGACCCTCCGGGTGGAGGTGATCTTCCTCGAGTCGCCCCACCGCATGGACATCGTGTGCTCGCTCCCGTCGCGGACCGCCGCAGCCGTCTGGCGCCACCCACCTCTGGACGGCGGCAGGCTCCAGACACTGCACCGCCCCCGCTAGCTGCTGGTCGGGGCGGCCCTCCTTCGCACCTGCCGACTACGAGCACCACGACCGCGGCATCGACTGGCGCGATGAGCGGAACGCTTCGCCCTCGAGCGCCCGCTCGGCGGCTCGAGGGCGAGGCGGTCGTTCAGGTTAGTACTGCATGGCCGGTCAGCACAGCTCCACGCGATCGAGTCGCGAGGAGATATAGGGCCAGCCAGTCGACCAGCTGTGGGTCGCGGTTGCCCCTCGGGGCAGGTAGATGCACCCGCTGTCGGGCCCGTAGGCGATGACCACCTTGACGTAGTAGGTGCCCGAGCAGTTGTTCTGCAGGTGCACGTGCTTGCTGAAGACGTGCGTGTGCGAGAAGCGATAGATGCACGATGGCGCGACGGTGTATCTGGCCTGTGCCGGGCTGCTCGGAGCGCTGGCGACCTGGACGGTCGCACCCGACGCGGCGTCGACCTGGCGGGCGCTGGCGACAGACATCCCTGCAATCATCGAGAGCGCCAGCACCGCGACGCTGAGGACGCCGAGCCGCTTCATGCGGGTGAGCATGCGAGTTCCTCCCTTGCCGGCTTCGTGTGGTCCGGGGACGTGGGGTTGTCCTCCTTTCCTGACTCGCGGGCGGACGACGGCACCGTCGGTCAACTACGTAACCGTGGCCAGCTAGAGGGTCGGCAGAGTCTCGGCAGAGGCGGTCAGGCCGGCAGGCTGGGAGTGGCCCGCCGGAGCTGGTCGACATGGCTGGCGATGCTGCGCCGCGGCTGGCAGGCCAGCTCGGCGGCGGCGGTTCGCAGCGCCAGCGGCAGGCGCCCGCAGGCTTGGACCAGCTCGGCGGTCGCTGTCGGCTCGGTTCGAATCCGCTTGTCACCGAGGACCCGGGCCAGCAGCGCGTTGGCCTCGGCCGGGGTCAGGGGGTCGAGTGGGAGCCGTCTGGCGCCCTGCTGGGCGACCAGCCCGGCCAGCTGGTCGCGGCTGGTGACCAGGACCAGGCAGCCCGGGCTGCCTGGCAGCAACGGCCGGAGCTGGCCTGAGTTGCGGGCGTTGTCCAGCACGACCAGCACCCGACGGTCGGCGAGCAGCGTCCGGTAGAGGGCGGCGGCCTGGTCCGGCTCGTCCGGGACGTCGTCGGCGGCGACTCCCAGTCCGCGGAGCAGGTTGCTCAGCGCCTGGATGGGGGGCAGAGGGCAAGCGAGCGTGGTGCCGCGCAGGTCGACATAGAGCTGCCCGTCCCGGAAGCGATGACGGACCTGGTGGGCCCAGTGCACCGCCAGGGCGGTCTTGCCGGTCCCGGCGGCGCCGACGATGGCCGAGATCGAGACCGCGGTGGTGTGCTGGCTGGCTGCCAGCAGCTGGTGAAGCTGCCGCAGGTGCTGCCCGCGGCCGGTGAAGTCGGCCACGTCGGCGGGGAGCTGCGCCGGAGGCACCGGCGCGGATGGCGCTGTTGCCGCGACCCGTGTCCTGTCGCCCGCTGGTTCCAGGGCCGGGTCGCCGTTCAGGATCGCCTGCTGGAGCTGCCGCAACCCTCGGCCTGGTTCGAGCCCCAGCTCCTCCAGCAGCACCTGCCGGGCCGCCTGGTAGCCCTGCAACGCCTCGGCTTGGCGACCGGAGCGGTACAGCGCCAGCATCAGCTGACCGCGGAGCCGCTCCTGGAGCGGATGGCGGCTCACCAGGGCGGACAATTCACAGACCAGCTCGCTGTGCCGCCCCAGGGCGAGCTCGGCCTCGATGCGGTCCTCGACGGCGGCGATCTGGAGCTCCTCGAGCTGGACCGCCGCGGCCGCGACCGACGGCGTACGTGGCACGTCGGCCAGGGCGACTCCCCGCCACAGCCCCAGGGCTTGGCGCAACCCGTCGGCGGCCGCCTGCGCCGCATCGCTCCTGACCAGGCACCGTGATCGCTCCACCATCGCCCGGAAGCGGTCGGCATCCAGCGCATCGCCCCCGACGTGCAGGAGGTAGCCTCGCGGTCGGGTCTCGAGCAGCGGCCCGGCCCGGCACCGGCGATCCCTGTCGGGTTGCAACGCTCGGCGAAGCTGGGAGACGTACTGTGGGACCAGCTTGGCGGCGCTGCTCGGCGGCCGGTCCTCCCACAGCTCGTCCACCAGGCGGTCCAGTGACGTGAACTGGTTGGCGTGCACCAGCAGCACCGCCAGGGTGGCGCGGAGCTTGGCGGCGCCCAGGACGACGGGCCGCTCGCCCGCCAGCACCTGGAGCGGCCCAAGGATCCCGAACTCCACGGGACGCAATGCCGGAAGGCTAGTCGATTTGCAAGTGATCGGGCGACCGGCGCCGCGACCGGCTGGGGTGGGGTCCGGGCAACCTCATGGAGGCCTCCTGTTCGAGCTGGCATCGGCGGCCATGGGCACGCCGGTTGTTGCTCGTTGGACCGGCCACTGGCTGTCAGGCTGACGAGCGCCCTGCTGAAGCAGGCATCACCTCCGTTGTCTGGTTGCCGAATTCTGGACGGGACGAGACATGCGTGCCGGTACACTCTTTTGGTTCATAGGCGCAGAATCCATGCAATCAACCGGCAGTTCACCGGCAACTGCTGGGCGGGGGTCGCCATGATCACCAGCAACAGTGCCGCGAGCGGCTGGTCGGCGGTGGTCGGGGCGTGGCTGCGAGCCTGGCGGCGACGGGTCCTGCTGACCCAGGAGCAGCTGGCCGACCGCGCCGGGGTCAGCGTGCGCACCATCGCCGACCTGGAGGCCGGCCGGGTCCGTCACCCGCGTGGCGACACGCTGCGGCGGCTGGCCGATGCCCTGGGCCTGACCGAGCAGGAGCGGGCTGGCCTCACCACCGCCATCGAGGGAACGGGTGCCGTCGCTCCAATGCCGGCGGTCGGTGGCGTCGGCTGCCAGTTGCCGATGGACGTGGCCGGCTTCACCGGCCGGGCCGACAGCTTGACCCGGCTCGACCAGCTGCTGACCGCCGGCGCGGCGACAGCGGCCACGGTGGTGATCTCGGCCATCGGGGGCACGGCCGGAGTGGGGAAGACGGCACTCGCCATCCACTGGGCCCACCAGGTGCGCGCCCACTTCCCGGACGGGCAGCTGTATGTGAACCTGCGCGGCTACGCGCCAACCCCGCCCATGCGCCCGGTCGAGGCGCTGGCGCAGCTCCTGCGCGCCCTGGGCGTCGGCGCCGAGCAGGTCCCGGTCGAGGTCGAGGAGGCCGCCGGGCTGTACCGCTCGCTGCTGACCGACCGGCGGGTCCTGATCGTGTTGGACAACGCCCGCGACGCCGAGCAGGTCCGTCCGCTGCTGCCCGCCGGCCCAGGCTGTCTGGTCCTGGTCACCAGCCGCGACCGGCTCAGCGGATTGGTCGCCCGCGACGGCGCCCGCCGGCTCACCCTGGGCGTGCTGTCTCCAGCCGAGGCCCACGAACTGCTCGCCCGCATCCTCGGCCAGGAGCAGGTACAGGCCGAGCCGGAGGCCACGGCCGAGTTGGCAAGGGTGTGCGGGTTCCTGCCGCTGGCGCTGCGCATCGCCGCCGCCAACCTGCTCGACCAGCCCGGCCAGCCCATCGCCGGCTACGTCACCAGGTTGCGTTCCGGTGACCGGCTGGCCGAGCTGGCCGTGGACGGCGACCCTCAGGCCGCGGTGGGGATGGCGTTCGACGCCTCCTACGCCGCCCTGGACCGTGCTGCCCGGCGGCTGTTCGGGCTGCTCGGCCTGGTGCCTGGCCCAGACGTCACCGCGGGGGCTGCGGCGACGCTCACCGGCGCCACCCTGACGCAGGCGGAGCGGCTGCTGGAGCGGCTGGCCGGCGCGCACCTCCTGGAGCCGCGCGGCGGCGGCCGGTACGGCTTCCACGACCTGCTGCGCCTGTACGCCCGTCGGCGTGCCGAGGAACAGGATCGCGAGCCCGCGCGGCGGGCGGCGCTGGGGCGGCTGCTCGGCTGGTACCTGCACACGGCCGATGCGGCCGCGCGGCTGCTGTACCCCGAGAAGCTGCGGCTGCCGCTGCCCTCGGCCTCCCTCCAACCACCGCCGACAAGGGTCGGGTTCGCCGACGACACGCAGGCGCTGGTGTGGCTGGACGCCGAACGGGCCAACCTGGTCGCCGCCGTCCGGCATGCCGCCGAGCACGGCCCGCGGCCGGCCGCGTGGTTGCTTGCCGACGCCTTGCGCGGCTACTTCCTGCTGCGCATGCACATGGTGGACTGGCTGGCGGTTGCCCACGCCGGCCTGGCCGCCGCTGAGGCGCAGGCTGACCCGCTTGGCCGGGCCGCCGCCCAGCTCAGTCTCGCCGACGCATACGCACATCAGAGTCAATACCAGCGCGCCGTCGAGCACTACAGCCGGGCGTTGCAGCTGGCCCGCCAGACCGGATGGCTGGCCGGCCAGGCTTGCGCCCTTGGGAACCTCAGTGGTGTGTTGTGGGAGCAGGGCCGGCTGCAGGAAGCCGCCGACCATCTCACAGAGGTGCTGGCGCTGGAACGTCAGACTGGTCGGGTCGCTGGTCAAGCGGCCAGCCTCGGCAATCTCGGCCTGGTCTATGGGGAGCTGGGACGGCTGGCGGAGGCCGCCGACCACCACCGCCAGGCAATAGCCCTCTTCCGCAAGACCGGGTCCCGTGGCGCCGAAGCTGATGAACTTGCCAACCTCGGCGAGACCTACCATCTGCTGGGCCGGCTGGACGACGCGCTCGACCACCTCACGCACGCCCTCGCCGTCCGCCGCGAGGTCGGCGACCGTGACGGAGAGGCCGACGCCCTCCGCGCCCTCGCCGAGGTGCACCGTGAGGCCGGCCACCACGCTGATGCCCTGGAACTCGCCTACACCGCCGTGGCCCTGGCCAGCGACACCAGGCATCGCCGGTTCGAGGCTGACGCCCTGAACTCCGTGGCCAGCCTGCACCAGCGTCTCGGCCAGCATCAGCAGGCCATCGACCACCACCAGCAGGCCCTGCGGCTTGCCCGCGAGACCGAGTCCCGCTGCCCGGAGGTGGTCGCGCTCATCGGCCTGGCCGCCGCCCACCAGCATCTCCGGCAGCCCGACCAGGCACTCGGCTGCGCCCACCAGGCCCGCGCCCTCGCCCGCCAGACAGGCCACCGGCTGCTCGAAGGCAGAGCCCTCACCACCCTCGCCGGCATCCACTTCGATCAACGCCAACCCGACCGGGCCATCCGCCACGCCGTGGAGGCCCTCGCCATCCACCGCGACACCGGCCACCGGATCGGCCAAGCCCACACCCTGCTGGTGCTCGGACACGTGCTGTACCAGACGGAGGGAGCCGACGCCGCCCAGCCCCACTGGCAGGAGGCACTGGAGCTGTTCGCCGACATCGGCAGCCCTGAAGCCGATCACGTCCGCGCCCTGCTGCACCACCTGGCCAGTGCCACCCCACCCAAGCACGAGGGCATCTCAACTGCGTGGCGGGCTGGTCTAGAGGCGGTCGGCGGATGGCAGACGCGCATGGCTGGCCCTAAGACCATCAACTGCCGTGGCTCTGGTATCGCGATCGATCGCGAGTGAGGGGCCGTCGACACCCCTGCTGAGCAGGGGTTCGTGCTGGTGGTCGGGACGGCCGGATTTGAACCGGCGACCCCCTGCTCCCAAAGCAGGTGCGCTGACCAAGCTGCGCCACGTCCCGTGCATACCGCCTCTGACCTGCTAAGATGCTACACGCCGGCTTGGGGACCGGCTAGCACAGCGCTCACTGCGCATCTGCTCCGGCCTCCTCGCCCGGCCCGTCGAGCCGCAGGAGAGGCGATGGCAGCGCCTAGCGTAGACGACCTGGCCCGCTCGTTCGAGCGGTACCTGCGGGCGGGCAACAAGTCGCCCCGCACCATCGAGACCTACCTCGAGGCAGTCCATGGCTTCGCCGCCCACCTGGCGGCAACGTCCGGCCGTTCGCTCGAACAGGCCCG
>DATABK010000309.1:0-1671 GCA_036259695.1 Actinomycetes bacterium
CGGCCCGACCCTGCCGCATCCGCCACCCTTTCCTCGCCGACAACCACCTGGGGCGCCGGTCGAGCATCGGTGTCGCATCCTTGGACGGTGGAGCTTTGGCAGGCCCGGCGCATGCGCGCCGGGCATGCTCGACCGGCGCCCCAGGTGGTTGTCGGCGAGGAAAGGGTGGCGGATGCGGCAGGGTCGGGCCGGGGCTGCCGCCGCCCTTGGGGTTGCTGTCGTGCTCGTCCTCGCCGGGTGTGACCGGGGCGACGACGGGCGGTACGCGGCCGAGCCGGTGCGGACGGCCGAGGTGGTGGAGCGGGTCAGCGCGCCCGGGGCGGTGCAGGCGGCCGGGCAGGCCGAGCTGAAGGCGCCGGCGGCGGCCCGGGTCGAGCGGCTGGTCGTCAAGGACGGGCAGGAGGTCAGGAGCGGGCAGCTGGTCGCCGAGCTCTCCAGCGAGCAGGTCGACGACCAGGTGCGGCAGGCCCAGGCGGCGGTGGACGCGGCCTCCTCGCTCGGCGGGGTGGCCCCGACCCTGCCCACGGGGGCCGCCCTCTCGGCCTTCCAGCAGGTGCAGTCCCAGGTCACCGCGACCAGCGCGGCGGTGATCGCGGCCCTGCGGTCGGCGCTGCCGCTGGTCCCGAGGGCCCAGCGGGCCCGGCTCCAGGCCCGCATCGACCGGGCCCAGGTGCGGGTGGCCGAGCTGGAGCGCCAGGCCGGCCAGGCGGCCGAGGAGGCCGCGGCCGCGGCCAACGCCCAGGCCGACTCGCTGCGGCGCTCCATCCAGGCGGCCACCGCGGCCCAGCGCGGGCAGGCCGAGCTCGCCCTCGAGCTGGCCAGGGATCAGCAGGACCGCCTGACCCTGCGGTCGCCGCTGGACGGCACCGTCCAGCTGGGGCGCTCCGGCTCCGGGGGGACGTCGCTGCCCCAGGTCCAGGGGCTTCCGGCTGGCGCCGAAGAGGCCCTCCAGGGGCTGAGCGGGGCCGGGGGCCAGGCGGCCGCGACCGGGCCGCCGCTGCGGGTCGGGTCCGAGGTGACCGCCGGGCAGACCGTGGCCACCGTGTTCGACGTCAGCGACCTGCTGGTCTCGGCCGAGGTCGACGAGACCGACATCGCCCTGGTCAAGCCGGGCCAGACCGCCCGGGTGGAGCTGGACGCGTTCCCGCAGGCGGCCTTCGCGGCCAAGGTCCGCCGGGTCGCGGTCGCCCCGACCTCCGGGCAGTCGGCCGCCGGCGGGGTCACCTACCAGGTCGACCTGGCCCTCGGCGAGGCCGAGGATGGCCAGCCCGGCGAGGCCGAGCCAACGCCGCGGGTCGGGATGACGGCCACCGCCGCCATCGAGGTCCGCCGGGCCACCGACAAGCTCTCGGTGCCCGGGTCGGCTCTGGTCGGCCGGGCCGGCGGGCAGGCCGTGTTCGTGATCGAGAACGGCAAGGTCCGGCTGCGGCCGGTCCAGGTCGCGGCCGACGGCGAGGACCGGGTGGCGGTCGCGTCAGGGCTGCGCGAGGGCGAGCGGGTGGTGTCCCGCGGCGCCGAGCGGCTCCGCGACGGCCAGGACTGGCCGGGGCCGGGCGGCTGACCGTGCGCCAGCCCCCGGTGGTCGAGGCCGTCGGCGTGACCAAGGTGTACCGCCTCGACGGGGTCGAGGTGCGGGCCCTGGACGGGGTCGACCTGGTGGTGGAGCGGGGC
>DATABK010000310.1:0-6941 GCA_036259695.1 Actinomycetes bacterium
CTGCCCGGCGCCGGGTTCGTGTGGGCTCGGGCCACCCCACACCTGGCCGGGGCAACGACCGGCCAGGACAGGGTCGCCCCACCGGACCAGACCCTGCCCAGAGCCGCGCCCGACACCTCGGCGCCAGGCGCACCCTCCGACGAGGTCGCCGTCCACGTCGCCGGCCGGGTCCGCCGCCCCGGCCTCGTCCGCCTCCCCGCCGGCAGCCGCGTCCACGACGCCATCCGAGCCGCCGGCGGCGTGACCTCCGGCGCCGACCTCAACGCCATCAACCTCGCCCGCAAGCTCACCGACGGCGAGCAGATCCGAGTCCCCGCCCCCGGCGACCCCCCACCACCACCCGACCCCGCCGCAACCCCGGGCAGCTCCGGCACCACCCCAGCAGCGCCCCTCGACCTCAACACCGCCACCCTCGAGCAGCTCGACACCCTCCCCGGCGTCGGCGAGGTCACCGCCAACCGCATCATCGCCTACCGCTCCGCCCACCCCTTCACCACCGTCGACGAGCTCCTCGAGGTCCCCGGCATCGGCCAACGCCGCTTCGACCAGCTCAAGGACCTGGTCACCGTCACATGACGCCCGCGTCGCCTCCGCCTCCGGGTCGCGACCCCAACGCGGATCCCGACGTGGACGGGGTGGCGCTGGCGGCGGCCACCGCGACCGGCGTGCTGCTCGGGACCCGGTTCGCCGTGACGGCGGTCTGGATCGTCGCGGCCTGCTGCCTGATCGTGGCCTGTCTGGGCCTTGGCGTCGTCCCCCACCTCCGAGACGGGAGCGGCAGTGGCCCCCTGGTGGGCGTGCTCGTGCTCGGCACCCTGCTGGCCTCGGGCGGTGCCGCGGCCGCGGTGCGGGCGACCGCGGTCAGCGGCGGCATCCTCCTCAGCTGGGCCCGCCACCCGGCGCGGGTCGAGGTCACCGGCACCATCGCCGAGGAGCCGCGCCGCGTCCGCCACGGCGGCCACTGGGTCGTGCTCACCGTCGATCGGATCGTCCGTGACGACACGACCTACCGGACCCGTGAGCGCGCCGGCATGATCGTGAACGGCGCTGGGGGTGGCCGGGCCGGCCCGGTGGCCGGGCCCGACCGTCGCCGGCGGTCCGGTTCGATCGCCGTGCCCGCTCCTCCGGCGGTGAAGGAGCGGCTGGCGGTCGGGGACCGCTTGCGGGTCCGGGCCTCGGTGGGGGAGGCGCGGTGGAGCGACGCCCTGGGGCGGCAGCCACCGGTCGTGCTGCGGAATCCCGTCATCGAGGAGCGCGCGCCGCCGGATGCCGCGGTGTTGCGGGTCAGCGAGCGGGTGCGGGACGCGGCCCGGAACCGGGCGCTGGCGAGCCTATCGCCGGAACGGGCCGGGCTGCTTGTCGGCATGGCCCTCGGCGACACCTCGCTGCTCCCATCGGAGCTGGAGGGTGACTTCCGGGCGGCCGGGCTGACCCATCTCATGGCGGTCAGCGGCGCCAATCTGGCGGTGGTGCTGGCCGCCGGGCTCTGGCTGGCCGGGGTGGCCGGCGCCGGTCGCCGAGGGCTGGCCGTGGTGGGGATCGTGCTGGTGGTGCTGCTGGTCGTCGTCACCCGGTGGGAGCCGAGTGTGCTCCGGGCCGGGGTGATGGCCGGCCTGGTGCTGGTCGGCGTCGCCAGCGGGCGCGGCCCGGGAGGGCGGCGGGCGCTGTGCCTTGCCGTCGTCGTCCTGCTGCTGGCCGACCCGGGTCTCGCCGGCGCCCTTGGCTTCCAGCTCTCGGTGCTGGCCACCGCCGGCGTGCTCTGGATCGGCCCGGCCGCGGCTCGAGCACTTCCGGACCGGGTCCCGGAGCGCATCAGGAAGGGAGTCGGCATGACCCTGGGGGCGCAGGCGACCGCGGTGCCGCTGCTGGCTCTGACCTTCGGCTCCGTCTCCCTGGCCGGCCTGCCGGCCAACCTGCTCGGCCTGCCGCTCGCGGGCGGCCCGATGCTCCTGGGCGTGGTCGCCGCCGCCGCCGCGCCGGTCGCGCCGTGGGCCGCGCACCTCGCCTGCCGCCTCGCCGACCCGTTCCTCCTCGCCCTGATCACCGTCGCCTGCTGGGCCGCGGGCCTGCCCGGCGGGACGGTCACCCTCGCCGGCCCGGCCCGGGTCACGCCGGTCGCGGTGGTCCTCCTTGGGTTGCTGGCGGTCATCTGGCGTCGGCGTTCGCCATACTTGGCTCGCCTCGCCGAGCTGCCGATCGACGTCGAGAGGACGGTCAAGGGCCGAGATGATCACCGCCGACGAGCTCCGCCAGGTGGTGCGGTCACTGCCCGAGGCGGAGGAGCGCGAGACCTGGGGGCATCCGACCTTCCGGGTCCGGGACAAGATGTTCGCCGCCATGTCCGATGACGGCCAGCAGGCCAGCGTCAAGGCGACCAGGCAGGAGCAGGCCGCCCTGATCGCCGCCGCCCCGGAGACATTCGGCATCCCTGCCTACGTCGGCCGCCACGGCTGGGTCAGCATCCAGCTGGCCACGGTCGACCCCGCCGAGCTCCGAGAGCTCCTCGTGGAGGCATGGCGCCAGACCGCCCTCAAGCGCCTGGTCGCGGTGTACGACTCGACGCACGGCTCCTGAGGGTGAGGCGAGCGGCCGGACCAGTGGCGCCGGGACGGTCGGACCCGGCGCTGGCGGGGATGGGCGGATCCGGTGGCGCAGGGGCGGGGTAGCATGCGGGCATGGCTGCTCGACCCGGGTCGGTTCCGGTGACGCTCGTTCTCGGGGAGGAGGAGCTGTTGGCGGAGCGCGCGGTGGCCGATGCCGTGGCGGTCGCCAGGGAGCGGCTCGGACCGGGGACGTCGGTGGAGGAGGTCCGGGGCGGGGGGCTGCCGGACGGGTTCGCCATGGGGCTGGCCACGGCCTCGCTGTTCGGCGGGGGGCGGGTCGTGGTCGTCCAGGACGCTGATGGGCTGGATGCGACGGCCCGGGAGGCGGTGCTGGCTCTGGCGGCCGATCCGGCGGCGGGGACGGCGGTGGTGCTGCGGGCGGCCGCGCCGGGGCGTCAGGGGAAGTTCTTCAAGGACGTGCAGCGGGATGCCGCCACCGTGCTGGTCGCCAAGCTCAAGCCGGGCGAGCGGTCGAGCTGGCTGCGGGCCGAGATTCGACGGCTGGGGCGCAAGGCCGACGAGGCGGCGGTGGCCGCGCTGGTCGACACGGTCGGCCAGGACCTCCGGGAGCTGGCCGGTGCCGTGGCCAAGCTGCATGTGGCGGTCCCACCGCCGACCGTGCTGACCGCCGGCCATGTCACCGAGTTCCTGGCCCAGACGGCGGACCGGGGGATCTTCGAGCTGACCGACGCGGTGTTCGCGGCCGATGCGGCGACGGCCCTCGACCGGCTGGACGCGCTGATCGACCAGGGCGAGGACCCGATCCGGCTGCTCGGCTTCATCGCCAGCCAGCTGCGCCTGCTGCTGCGGGTCGCCGACCACCCCGAGCTGCCCAAGGCGCAGGTGGCGAGCCTCCTCGGCGGTGGGGTCCGGGACTGGCAGGTGGACCGGGCCCGCCGTCAGCTACGCCGTTTCCGCCCGGGGGATCTCCACCGCGCCCTCGACCTGATCGCCGAAGCCGACGCCCACATCCGCAACGGCACCTCCTCGCCCCGGCTCCTGCTCGAGCTCCTGATCGCCTGCCTCGCCGGCGCCGGCGCCCCCGCGGCCAGTTCCCGCTGAGCCCGTCGTCGGCGCATCGCCGGCGCGGGCGCCCATATCCGCGCCCCCGCCTCGGCTGCTGACGTGCGTCTCCAGTTCCCGGTTCTTGGGCATTGACATATTCCTATATGGACATATGATGATCCCATGGCGCGAGTGGCGACGACGGCGGATGCGTTCAATGCGGTGGCCGAGCCTCGGCGACGGCAGATTCTCGACGTGCTGGCCGGGGGCGAGCGGCCGGTCAACGACCTGGTTGGCGTGCTCGGGATGGCGCAGCCGCAGGTGTCGAAGCATTTGCGGGTGCTCCGGGAAGTGGGCGCGGTCGAGGTGCGTGGCCAGGGTCGGCAGCGGCTGTACCGGCTGAACGGCCAGGCGCTCAAGCCCATCCACGACTGGGTGAAGCGCTACGAGGACTCGTGGACCGAGCGGTTCGAGCAGCTGGACGTCGTGCTCGAGGACCTCAAGCGGCAGGAGAAAGGAGCTGGTGACGGTGGCGGGTAGCCGGAAGGCGACGGTGACGCTCCCCTCCGAGCGGGAGATCCTGATCACGCGGGAGTTCGACGCGCCAAGGCATCTCGTCTACCAGGCGTGGACCACGCCCGAGCTGGTCAAGCGCTGGTGGAGCGGCCACCGCGGCGAGGTGAAGAGCGCCGAGATCGACCTGCGCGTCGGCGGGCGGTGGCGGTACGTCATGGTGGCCGACGGCGGCTTCGAGGTCGCCTTCCACGGCGAGTACCGCGAGATCGTCCCCGGCCGGCGGATCGTCACCACCGAGGTCTACGAGCTGCCGGGGGCCCCCGAAGGAGAAGGGGCGCTGAACATCGTGACCTTCACCGAGGCGGACGGGCGCACGACGCTGACGCTCCTGGTCCAGACGGCGAGCAGGCAGGACCGCGACGCGATCATCGACTCCGGCATGGAGGTCGGCCTGCAGGAGCAGATGGAGCTCCTGGAGCAGCTCGTGATCTCGCTCCGCTGAGGGCCGTCGCCGGGCCCGGGAGGGACGCCTACTCGCCCTGCTGGTTGACCGAGCGGGCCAGGCGGGCCTTGTGGTTGGCGGCGTTGTTCTTGTGGATGACGCCCTTGCTGGCGGCGCGGTCGTAGGCCCGGGTCGCGCGGCGGAGGGCGGCCTCGGCGGCTTCCTGGTCGCCGGCGGCCACGCTCTCGCGGACGCGGCGGGCGTAGGTCTTGAGGGCCGAGCGGACCGACTTGTTGCGGATGCGGGCCTGCTCGTTCTGCCGGTTCCGCTTGATCTGCGACTTGATGTTGGCCAAGAAAGGGCACTCCTGCACTGAATTCACGAATTCACGGGGAACCGGGCGAGGCTAGCACAGCCGGTTCCCCGCCCTCAACGGCGGCGAAGGGTGGGCCCGACGGCGGCCGGGAGCGGCGAGCCGGTGGGCGCGGCGGCAGGGAGGCAGGCGGGTCGGAAGCGAGGGGCGGCTAGGATGGGCTGGCCATGCAAACCGACCTTTCGCGACTGCGGAACTTCTGCATCATCGCCCACATCGACCATGGGAAGTCCACCCTGGCCGACCGGCTGCTCGACCTCACCCATGCGGTGAGCGAGCGCAACATGCGCGCCCAGTACCTCGACAAGATGGACCTGGAGCGCGAGCGCGGCATCACCATCAAGGCCCAGGCGGTGCGGCTGGCCTATGCCGCCGCCGACGGCCGCGAGTACGTCCTCAACCTGATCGACACCCCTGGGCACGTCGACTTCACCTATGAGGTGTCGCGGGCCCTGGCCGCCTGCGAGGGGGCCGTGCTGCTGGTCGACGCCGCCCAGGGGATCGAGGCCCAGACCCTGGCCAATCTCTACCTGGCCGTCGAGGCCGACCTGGCCATCGTGCCGGTGATCAACAAGATCGACCTGCCGGCCGCCCAGCCGGACCGGGTCGCCCGCGAGATCGAGCAGGTGCTGGGGACGCCGGCCGAAGAGATGCTGCGGGTCTCGGCCAAGACCGGCGAGGGCGTGCCCGACCTGCTGGAGGCCCTCGTCCGGCGGGTGCCGCCGCCCACCGGCGACCCCGAGGCCCCGGCCAGGGCGCTGGTGTTCGACTCGCTGTACGACCCCTACCGGGGCGTGATCGCGTACATGCGGATGGTCGACGGGCGGCTGGCCAAGAACGACCGGGTGCGGATGATGGCCGCCGGGCACGTCTCGGAGGCCGAGGAGGTCGGGGTGTTCGCCCCCGAGGCCGTTCCGACCGCCGAGCTCCAGGCCGGCGAGGTCGGCTACCTCATCCCGGGCGTCAAGGACGTGCGCCAGGTGCGGGTGGGGGACACCCTGACCACGGCCGCCCGGCCGGCGACCGAGCCGCTGCCCGGCTACCGGGAGCCGCGGCCGATGGTCTTCTCGGGCCTGTACCCGATCGAGGGCGACGACTTCCCCGACCTGCGCGACGCCCTGGACCGGCTGCGGCTCAACGACGCCGCTCTGGTCTACGAGCCCGAGTCGTCGACCGCGCTCGGGTTCGGGTTCCGCTGTGGTTTCCTGGGGCTGCTCCACATGGACATCGTCCGCGAGCGGCTGGAGCGGGAGTTCGACCTCTCCCTGATCACCACCGCCCCCAACGTCGCCTACCGGGTCACGCTGGAGACGGGGGAGACGATCATGGTCTCCAACCCGAGCGAGCTGCCCCCGGCGGGGTCGATCCAGCGGATCGAGGAGCCGTACGTGGCCGCCATGGTGCTGTGCCCGGCCGACTACATCGGCCCGGTGATGGAGCTGTGCCAGGGCCGGCGGGGCGAGCTTCAGACCATGGAGTACCTGTCGGAGGAGCGGGTCGAGCTTCGCTACCAGCTTCCCCTGGGCGAGATCATCTTCGACTTCTTCGACCAGCTGAAGTCGCGGACCCGCGGGTACGCCTCGCTGGACTACGAGCCGAGCGGGTACCGGGAGGCCGACCTGGTCAAGGTCGACATCCTGCTCCAGGGCGAACCGGTCGACGCCTTCTCGGCCATCGTCCACAAGGACAAGGCATACGCCTACGGGCGGGCGATGACCGGCAAGCTGCGGCGGCTGATCCCCCGTCAGCTCTACGAGGTCCCGATCCAGGCGACCATCGGGGCCAAGGTGATCGCCCGCGAGACCATCACCGCCCGGCGCAAGGACGTGCTCGCCAAGTGCTACGGCGGCGACGTGACCCGCAAGCGCAAGCTGCTGGAGCGCCAGAAGGAAGGCAAGCGGCGCATGAAGCAGATCGGCCGGGTCGAGGTGCCCCAGGAGGCGTTTGTGGCCGCCCTGCGGACTGCCTGAACCGTCACCGTACGGTGCCGTCGTCAGTCCGC
>DATABK010000311.1:0-5705 GCA_036259695.1 Actinomycetes bacterium
AACCGGTCGGCCACCTCCAGCCCGAGGTCGGCGGCCAGGTTGACCCGCATGTGGCCGAGGTCGACCGAGGGCGAGCCCCACGACCCGCCGATCCAGTCGACCACCCCGGTGAGGCGGCCCCCGGTCCAGAGGGTGTTGGCCGGGTGGTAGTCGCGGTGGATGAAACAGGGGCGGTGGGTCGGGGGCGGCCCGGCGGCCACCTCGAACGCCCGCCGCCACAGCCCGGGCCGGGCCGACCAGGCCGGGGGGAGGAGCCGGTCGGGCTCGTAGAAGCGGTGATAGTCGGGCACCGTCCGGGGCTCGGGGACGGCCACCGCGTGGATCGGCGGGAGGGCCGCGGCCAGGGCCTCGACCAGCGGACCGGGGTCGCCGTGCAGGTCGGGCGGGCCCCCCGGGAGCAGGGTCAGGAGCAGGGTGGGCACGTCGCAGACGGCGGCCTCGGGGTCGGCCGCGACCACCGCCGGGGCGGGCACCGGGGTCGGGGCGAGCAGCTCCAGGACGGCCGCCTCGCGGGCCGCGGTGAAGTCCGGGTCCTCCTCGTCCCAGCCGGGCCGGGCCCAGCGGCGCAGCACCACCCGGTGGAGGGCGCCGGCGGCGTCGGCCACCTCCAGGGCGTGATTGGCCAGCCAGGCCGATGACAGCGGCCGGACCGACAGCACCCGGCTCCGGGGGCCGAAGGCGGCCGCCGCCCAGGCCAGGGCGGCCGCCGGTGGGCGGCGGCGCAGGAGCTGGCCGACCCGGTCGGTTTCGGGCGGCTCGATGGCGGCCATGCATCCAGATCATGCACCCCCGCCGCACCCAAGGAGCTGTCGTGGACCGCATCCCCTCCTTCCGGCCGCCGCTGCCGCCGCCCGCCCGGGCGGTGCTGCTCGGGTTCGCCACCGGCCTCCGCTCCCAGGTCCCGGTGGCCCTCCTGGCCATCGAGTCCCAGCAGGGCCGCTTCGACCCGGGCGCCGGCCGGCTGGCCCGGCGGTTCGGCTCCTCGGAGGGGGTGGCCGGGTCCCTGGTCGGGTTCGCCGGCGAGCTCGTCGCCGACAAGCTCCCGAACACCCCCCGCCGCACCACCCTCGGCCCCTTCCTCCAGCGCCTGGCCACCGGGGCCGCGGTCGGCGCGGCCGTCCACTACGACGCCGGCCGGTCCCGTCCCCTGGGCGCAGTGCTGGGGGCGGCCGGGGCCGGCGCCGGCGCCTGGGCCGGGACCGGCGCCCGGGCCTTCGTGGCCGAGCGCACCCGCCTTCCTGGCCCGCTGCTCGGCGCGGCCGAGGACCTGGTCACGGTCGGCCTGGCCGTGGCCGTGGTCGGCGCCGGTCGCGACGCCGGCTAGCTTGGGAGGTTTCCGCCGCCGGTCCCGTGCAATGCCGCTGGTATGGAGATCGCCGACGGCATCCACCGGTTCGGCACCCGCATGGTCAACTGGTACCTGATCGACCGCGGTGGCCGCCTGACCTTGGTCGACGCCGGGATGCGCGGCTACTGGCCGCAGCTGACCGCCGCCCTCCGTGACCTGGGCCGCAAGGTCGAGGAGGTCGAGGCGGTGGTGCTGACCCACGCCCACGCCGACCACATCGGCTTCACCCACCAGGTGAAGGCCAACTCCGACGCCACCGTCTGGGTGCACGAGGCCGACGCCGCGCCCGGGTTCCGCCGGTTCCCGCCGCTGCGGCTGTACGCGCGGCCGACGGCCTGGCCGCTGCTGGTCCACGGCCTCCGCAACGGGCTGCTGGCCACCCCGGACGCGGCCGAGGTCCGCACCTACACCGACGGCGAGGTCCTGGACGTCCCGGGGCGGCCGCGGGCCCACCACCTGCCCGGCCACACCCGCGGCAACTGCGCCCTGCACCTGGCCGACGCCAGCGTCGTCTTCAGCGGTGACGCCCTGGTCACCTTCGACCCCTACCGCCGGCGCCGGGGGCCGCGACTGCTCATCAAGGGCGTCAACGAGGACAACGACCAGGCCCGCGCCTCCCTGGACGGGCTGGCCGAGCTGAACGCCCGCCTGCTCCTGCCCGGCCACGGCGAGCCCTGGCGCGACGGCGTGGCCGCCGCGGTGGCCGACGCCCAGCGCCGCGGCTACTGGTGACCGGGGCGGTCAGCCCAGCTCGACACTGACACCCCCGCTGAAGGGCGCGTCGTGGAGCTCCACCCGGTCCAGGACGATCGGGTCGGGAACGTCGTAGACCAGGGTCCCCTCCAGCCGCTGACCGGGGTTGAGGTGGGTGGAGAGCAGCTGGACGCCGCCATGGCGGTAGGTCGCGTCCAGGTCGGGGTCGTGCCGCTTGCCGTGGTCGTCGAACAGGAACTGCTGTCCGCCGCCGAAGGTCCGGCCCTCGCGGCCGGTGTTGTGGACCCGCAGCCCGACCAGGCAGAACTGGTCCCGGGCGGGCTTCCGGCCGAGGCCCTCACCCACCTCCTTGGCCCCGCAGTCGACCGAGCGGACCACGAACTCGAACTGGCCGTCGCGGACCCGGTCACCGAGCCCGGCCGGGCCGGTGGCCCCCCGGCGGCCGTCCTCGAGGTTGCTGGCCACCGCCAGCAGCAGGAGGAGCCCGGCGGCCACGAGCAGCCGCCGCCCCCACCGCCGCCGCTTGGGCGGGGCGGTCCACCCCGGCAGCTGCTGGCGCCCGCGCCGCCGCTTGGGCGGAGCCGTTCTGCCGGCCGGTGGTTGGTGCCCGCGCCGCCGGCCGGTCCCCGCACCGGTCGCGGGCGCGCTCGGCCCCCAATCGTCCCGGGGCGGCCTCCAACCCGACGGTCCCACGCCGGGCCCCCCGGTGGGGGAGCGTAGCCGATCGGTCGGTTGGGCGGGCTGGGTTGTCCACAGGGGAACTGTCGGCTGGGCGGTCCCGGTGGCCACCGGCTCCAGCAGGCGGCGGACGGCCACGGCCGGGGGGCGGTGGGCCGGGTCCTTGACCAGCAGGGCGGTCAGGACCGGCTCGAGGGGGCCGGCCCGGGTCGGGTGGCCCGGCGGGTCGTGGAGGATGGCGTTGAGGGTGGCGGCTGGGCCTTGCCGCTCGAACGGGGGCGTGCCCTCGACCGCGAACCAGAGGGTGGCGCCCAGAGCCCACAGGTCGGCCGCGGGGCCGGCGGGCCGGCCGCCGGCCTGTTCGGGGGCCACGTACGGCAGCGACCCGAACACGGCCGTTCCCGCCTGGTCGGCCCCCGAGCCGTCTCCGTCCCCGCCGCCGGCTCCGGCTCGGCCTCCGCCCATGGCCCCGGCGGCGTCCGTGAGGGTGCGCTGGGTGTCCTCCTGGAGGGAGGCGATGCCGAAGTCGGCCAGCTTGACCCGGCCGTCCGGGATGGCCATGACGTTGGCCGGCTTGACGTCGTGGTGGACGATCCCGGCCCGGTGGGCGGCGTCCAGCGCCTCCAGCAGCTCCAGCCCGATCCGGGCCGCCGTCGCCGGCCCGACCGGCCCCGACCGGTCGACAAGGTCGCGCAGGGTCGGGGCCTCTACCAGCTCCATGACCAGGAACAGCCGGTCGTCGGCCTCGACCGCGTCGTGGAGGGTGACCACCCCCGGGTGGTTGAGCCGGGCCGCCGCCCTGGCCTCGCGCAGGGCCCGCCGCCGCAGCGCCTCCCGTTCCGCCCCGGGCGGCCCGGCCGGCAGCTCGACCTCCTTGACCGCCACCGGCCGGCCAAGCAGGACGTCGTCGGCCCGCCACACCGTGCCCATTCCGCCCCGGCCCAGCGGCCCCCCGAGGACATAGCGGCCCGCGACCAGCCGGCGGTCGGCGCTCGCTCCCATGACGGGCGTCAGTATGTCAGGCCCGGGTGGGCTAGGCTCCGGGCATGACCGACCACCGGGAGCTCGGCCGCTCCCTCAACGGGCTGGTCTGGCAGTTGCTGGCCAGGACCGACCGGACCGCGGATGACGACGCCCGCATGGTCGACGCCGCCCACGCCTCCCAGTACCACTGGCGCGAGGCCGGCGGGCCGCCCGCGACCCGGGGGGAGTGGCTGGTTTCCCACGTGTACGCCGTCCTCGGCCGGGCCGAGCCGGCCCTGCACCATGCCCGGCGGTGCCTGGAGCTGGCCGACGGCGAGCCGGGGGTGGCCGACTTCGACCACGCCTACGCCGCCGAGGCGATGGCCCGGGCCCTGGCCTGCGCCGGCGACCTGGACCAGGCCGCCGCCTGGCACGCCCGGGCCACCACCGCCGGGGCGGCCATCACCGACGACGAGGATCGCGAGATCTTCACCGGTGACCTCGCCACCGGCCCCTGGTTCGGCCTGGCGGGCGCAAGAGCAGCGGCCGAGTAGCTGGAGTCGGGGGGGTGCCCCTCGGTCGACGGGCACGCGGGGCGACCCGACGCCGAGGGCGGCCGGTGAAGTTGTCCCCAGATTTGGTGTCGGTGCTTGCGTTCGGCTGCCGGGTTGATAGCTTGCCGCCATGGAATCGAACACAGATTCGACCGGCCCGGCGGCTGGGCCGTCAACCGGGCGGTTGGCCGCGGAGCCGGTCGGAGGTCCTGGGGAGCGTTTGGACCGGCTGGTCGCGCTGGCCGCGGTCGTGGACGAACTGGCCGAGGAGGACCTGGGTGGCCTGACGGACGCGGTGGTGGCCGAGCGGGTCCTGGCCCTGCGGCGGCAGGTCGATCGCCCGGAAGGCCAGTGGCTCAAGGAACTGGCGGCCGTGGACGCCCGTGGCGCCGCCGGCGCCGAGGATGGAGTTGAGGTTGGCTCCACGGCCGCCTGGCTGCGGGGTCGGCTGCGGCTGGGCGCCGGCGCCGCCAGCACCGCCGTGCGGGCCGCCCGGGCATTGTTCCGCGGGCCGCTGACGGCCACCGCTCAGGCCCTACCACCGGGGAGCTGTCGGTGGCCCATGCCGCGGTGGTCGCCAACGGTACCTCCGACCTGCCTGACCACGTGAGGGTGGAGGCCGACCCGGTCCTGGTCGAGGCGGCCCGTCGGCTGGACCCACCCCAGCTGCGACGGGTCATCGGCCACCTGCAGCTGGTCGCCGATCCTGACGGCGCCGGTGCCCAGGCCGAGCGGCGCCACCAGCGGCGCGGGCTGTGGCTGGCCCCGACCTTCGACCAGATGGTGGCGATCGATGGGTTGTTGGAGCCTGAGGCCGGCCAGACCCTCCTGGCCGCCCTGGAGCCGCTGGCCCGCCCGGCCGACGCCACCGACACCCGCAGCGGCAGCCAACGCAACGCCGACGCCCTGACCGAGCTGGCCCGCCGGGCCCTGGAGGGGGGCCGGCTGCCCCAGACCGGCGGGGTCCGCCCTCAGCTCTCGGTCGTGGTGGACCTGGACAGCCTGCTGGGCCGTCCCGGGACCCTGGGCGGTGAGGTCGGCGGAATGGGGCCGTTGGCCCCGGAGACGTGTCGGCGGCTGGCCTGTGACAGAGCGGTGACCCGGGTCGTGGTCACCCGCCACCCCACTCACCGGCAGCACCTCACCGACCCTTCCGACGACCAGGACCACCTCGCCACCGGCCATCCCGGCGGCCACCACCATCCCGGCCATGGTCCGGGCGCCGAGACACCGTGGCCCGCCGGCGACCCGGGCGCCCAGGGTCCACCTGTGACCGGACAGTTGAGCGCCGGTGCCTCCGCGATCGCCCACGACCCCACCGAGACCCCGGGAGCGGAAGGGCTGGAGATGCGGCTGCGGGCCGCCATGGCCCTGTTACCGCCGAGCCTGGGTGGCGCCCCCGCCCAGCCCCTGGACGTGGGGCGGGCCACCCGGGTCGTGCAGCCGGC
>DATABK010000312.1:0-4383 GCA_036259695.1 Actinomycetes bacterium
GGCGGGCCAGCCGGGCGGCCACGGCGGCCGCCTCCAGCTCCTCGTCGGTGGGCTCGTCGGTGGCCGGGAGGTTGCCGCTGGTCCAGGGCCGGGCGCCGCCAGTGGTGAGCCGGGACCCGCCCGCAGAGGCCTCGGCGGCCAGCTCGGCCCGCCCGCGGCGGGCCAGGGGGACCAGCAGCACGACCCAGATCACGACCACGAGCGCGAACACGGCGAGGCTCACGGTGTCACCCTCTCTCGCGGCCAGCAGGGCCCGAGGCAACGTAACACGGCCAAAATGCCGGTTCAACGACCCGAGCGGGTACGGTGACCCCCGACCGAGAGGAGGACCCGATGGCCGTTCCCAAGCCGCACGGCGGTCCGACCGCCGACAAGGACCGCGACTGGCACTGGTCGGAGCAGGGCGCCAAGCAGGTTGACGCGATGCTGGAGCAGGGCGGCTGGAAGCTGGTCGCCGAGGCGCACGCTTGGTACGACGACAGCGACGGCGACCCGCCGGAGAAGAAGGGCGCCTACAAGCTCCCCCACCACGAGCTGATCGACGGCCGCCTCCAGGTGGTCTGGCGGGGCGTCACCCACGCCATGAACGTCCTGGCCGGCGGCCGCGGCGGCGTCGACATCCCCGGCAAGGACCGGCGCGCCGTCTGGCGCCACCTCGCCCGCCACTACGAACAGTTCGACGAGGAACCCCCCGAGCTGTCGTAGCCGAGCCGCTAGGCGTCGGGCGGGTGCTGGTGGGCCTCGTCGGGGACGGGGCCGCGGGCGGTGGAGACGGCGTGGGCGAGAACGGGAGCGAGGACCACCCACTCCTCCCGGACCGCCTTGGGGTTGCCGGGAAGGTTGACGACCAGGGCCCGGCCGGCCAGGCCGGCGGTGGCCCGCGACAGCATGGCGAAGGGGGTGATCGCCAGGCTGGCGTGGCGGAGGGCCTCGGCGATGCCGGGGGCCTCGCGGTCGAGCACGGCCCGGGTCGCCTCGGGGGTGACGTCACGGGGGCCGAGGCCGGTGCCGCCGGTGGTGAGGACGACGTCGACGTCGGCGACCATGGCCCGGAGGGCGGCGGTGATCGGCTCCCGGTCGTCGGGCACCACCGCCCGGGAGACGAGCTCGGCCCCGGCGGCCTCGAGCAGCTCGCAGAGGGCGCTGCCGCCCGCGTCGTCCCTGGTCCCGGCGGCCACCCGGTCGCTGACGGTGAGCACCCCGACCCGGATCCCGTTCAGTTGACTCACCTGGCCACGTACTCCCCGGAGCGGCCGCCGCGCTTGGCCAGCAGGCGCAGGTCCTCGACCCGGACGTCGCGCTGGACGCCCTTGACCATGTCGTACAGGGTCAGGGCGGCGGTGGCGGCGGCACACATGGCCTCCATCTCGACCCCGGTGCGGCCGGTGGTGCGCACGGTGGCCGTGACCCGGACGGCGTCGGCCTCCAGGGCCAGGTCGACCTCGACCCCGGTGATCGGCAGCGGGTGGCACAGCGGGATCAGGTCGGGGGTGCGCTTGGCCCCCATGATGCCGGCCACCCGGGCCACGGCCAGGGCGTCGCCCTTGGGCAGGCCGGCCGAGGCGAGCAGCTCCAGGGTCGCCGGGGCGAGCACGACCCGGCAGCCGGCGGTGGCCACCCGCTCGGTCTCCGGCTTGGCCGAGACGTCGACCATCCGGGCCGCGCCCTGGTCGTCGAGGTGGCTCAGCTCACCCATGCCAGGTCCTCCCGGAGCAGCAGGACCTGGACTGGTGAGCCCTCGGGGAGCTCCCGGTGCTCGGCCGGGACCACGGCCAGCCCGTCGGCGGCCACACACGAGGAGAGCACCCCCGAGCCCTGGTGGCCGGTGAGGGTGGCCACCAGGCCCTCGTCGGTGACGGCCAGGCGGACGCGGAGGAACGACACCTTGCCGGCCGGGCTGCGGACCGGCTCACCCAGGCGGGCCACGACCCGGGGCCGGTCGAGCCGGTCGTCGGGGTGGCCGGCGAGGCGGCGCAGGGCCGGGCGGACCAGGGTCTCGAAGACCACGAAGCAGGAGACGGGGTTGCCGGGCAGCCCGTACAGCGGGGTCCCGGCGGCGAGCCCGAACGCCTGGGGCATGCCCGGCTGCATGGCCACCTTGAAGCTGCGCACGTCCCCGAGGGTGGCCAGGACCTGCTTGGTGTAGTCGCGCTCCCCCACCGACACCCCGCCCGAGGTCAGCACGAAGTCGCCGTCGGCCGCGGCCAGGGCGAACCCGCGCCGCAGGGCCTCGGGGTCGTCGCGGAGCCGCCCGCAGCGGAACGCCTCAGCCCCGGCCGAGCGGGCCTGGGCGGCCAGCAGCCAGGAGTTGGAGTCGCGGATCTGGCCGGGGCCGAGGGGGTCGCCCGGGTCGACCAGCTCGTCGCCGGTGGAGACGACCGCGACCCGGGGCCGGGGATGGACGGGCACGAGCTTGCGGCCGACCGAGGCGAGCATGCCGACGGCCGCCGGGTCCAGCACCCGGCCCCGCTCCAGGACCACCGTGCCCAGCCGGACGTCCTCGCCGGCCTCGCGGATGAACCGACCCGGGCCGGGGTCGAGGCGGACCAGCACGGTGTCGCCGTCGACCGAGGTCTGCTCGACCGGCACCACCGTGTCCGCCCCCGGTGGCAGCGCCCCGCCGGTCATGATGCGGGCGGCCCCGCCCGGCTCGACGGTGGGCAGCCGGCCGGTGCCGGCGAACACCTCGCCGGAGACCCTGAGGGCGACCGGGGTGTCGTCGCCGGCGCCGGTCAGGTCGGCCCCGCGGACGGCGAACCCGTCCATGGCCGAGTTGGCGAACGGGGGCAGGTCCTCGGCCGCGGCCACGTCGGCGGCCAGGACCGCGCCCAGGGCGTCGCCCAGCCCGACCTCCCGGACCGGGAGAGGGACCAGCCGCTCGAGCACGCTCGCCCTGGCCTCGGCGAACGGCACCAGGTCGGGCGGGTTCGGCCGGTCGGGCGGGAAGCGGTCTGCCATGGGGTGATGCTAGTGCCTTGCCGGCCCCTGCGCCTCGGCCTGCCGGTCCAGGTCGCCCACGAACCGCCGCAGGAAGGCCACGAAGTCCGGGCCGATGTCGTCGCGGCGGGCCGCCAGCTCGACCGTGGCCCGCAGGTAGTCGTTCTTGTCGCCGGCGTCGTAGCGGGTCCCGGAGAAGGAGTAGGCGAGCACGCCCCGCTCGGAGTGGTGGACCAGGTGCTTGAGGGCGTCGGTGATCTGGATCTCGTTGCCGGCCCCGGGCTCGGTGGCCCGGAGGGCGTCGAAGATCTCCGGGTGGAGGACGTAGCGGCCGATCACGGCCAGGTTCGAGGGGGCGTCCTCGGGGGCCGGCTTCTCGACCACGTCGGCCATCCGGACCAGCCCGGGCTCGACCTCGTCGGCCGGGTCGACGCAGCCGTAGGCCTTGATCTGGGAGGGCTCGACCTCCATGGCCGCGACCACGCTGGCCCCGTGCCGCTCGAAGCTGGAGATCAGGTCCGAGAGCAGCTTCTCGCCCTCGTCGATGACGTCGTCGCCCAGCAGGACGGCGAACGGCTCGTCGCCGAGGTGCTGCTCGGCGACGCTGACGGCGTGGCCGAGGCCGAGCGGGGCCTTCTGGCGGATGTAGTGGACCTGGGCCATGTCGGAGATGTGCCGGACCAGCTCAAGCTTGTCCTCGTCGCCCTTGTCGGTGAGCAGCTGCTCGAGCTCGACCGAGCGGTCGAAGTGGTCCTCGATGGCCTGCTTGCCCCGGCCGGTGACGATGAGGATGTCCTCGATCCCGGCGTCGACCGCCTCCTCGATCACGTACTGGATCGAGGGCTTGTCGACCAGCGGCAGCATCTCCTTGGGCTGGGCCTTGGTCGCCGGGAGGAAACGGGTCCCCAGCCCGGCCGCTGGGATGACGGCCTTGCGTACCTTCACGATGTTCCCCCGACCTCGCTGTTCCGACAGATCTTACTCGACCCTGGCGGCTCTTCCCTTGACCTGGCCGGGCCGCGCCGCCAGCGGCAGCAGCCGCGGCCCGGCGGTCACCACCCGGTCCCGCCCCTGGAGCTTGGCTTCGTAGAGTGCCTCGTCAGCGGCCCGAAGTAACTCCTCGGGGGCGGTCGCGTGCTCGGGGAAGCAGGCGACCCCGATCGAGACGGTGATCCGGACCCCGCCCTCCGGGGGGCCTTTCTGGGGATCGACAGACCGGGGCACCCCTTCGGGGTTCCCCGGACCCCTCCGGCCGGACCCCCCGCCCTCACAGAACGGGGTGCGGTGGGTGGCCACCCGCAGCTTCTCGGCCACGGCCAGGCCGCCCTCCAGGTTGGTCTCGGGCAGGATGAGGACGAACTCCTCGCCGCCGTAGCGGGCGAAGGTGTCGATGTCGCGGACGCTGCCGGTGACCCGGCTGCGGAACTCGACCAGGACCTCGTCGCC
>DATABK010000313.1:0-2933 GCA_036259695.1 Actinomycetes bacterium
CCAGCGTCTCGGCCTGCCCGGGATCGCTGGCCGTGCGGCCGCCGTACAGGTCGGGAGCGACCGCCGCCAGCCCGGCCGCGGCCAGCTCGTCGCAGGCGGCCGTGACGTGCGGCAGCCGGCCGTACCAGTCGTGCACCACCACCACACCGGCCCGGGCCGGCCCGGACGGCTCGGCCAGGTAGAGGTCTTGGTCGTCGGGCATCGTCCCTCCTTGGTCGGGTCCGGCGCCGGCAAGCTACCGTATGGCCATGACAGCCCTCCGACGACGCCGGCACGTCGAGCTGCACCCGTTCCGGGGCTACGGCACCCCGACCCGGCTGCGGCTCCGCGGGCGGGTGCTGCGCTCGACCGGGCTGGTCCGCTCCCGGCTGGGCGACTCGGTGGTGGACAACCTGCGCAACATGTTCCACCGGTTCGAGAGCGACGAGGTCCCGGGGGCGGTGGTGGCCGCCCGGGCCGCGGTCGGCGACGAGGTCCACCTCCGGGCCGACGAGGAGGGCTACTTCGACCTCGCCCTCGACCTGCCCCGGCCGCTGACCGACCCGCGGGTGTGGGAGCCGGTTGATCTCAACTTGCTGGACCCGGTCAGCCCGGACGGGGTGACGCATGCCACCGGCCAGGTCCTGGTCCCCCGCGATCCCCAGTACGCGGTGATCAGCGACCTGGACGACACCGTGCTGCACTCGCATGCCACCAGCCTGTGGCAGATGGCCAAGCTGACCCTGCTCCACAACGCCCACACGCGGCTGCCGTTCGAGGGTGTGGCCGGGTTCTACCAGGCCCTCCAGCGAGGCCGCGACGGCGAGGCCTACAACCCGGTGTTCTACGTCTCCAACAGCCCCTGGAACCTCTACGACCTGCTCGAGGACTTCCTCGACGTCCACGGCATCCCCCGCGGGCCGATGTTCCTGCGCGACTGGAGCCTGCGCACCCTCAAGGCCGGAGAGGTCCACAAGCTGGCCGCCATCGAGGGCCTGCTCGAGTGCTATCCCGGCCTCCAGGTGGTGCTGGTCGGCGACAGCGGCGAGCGCGACCCGGAGATCTACCGCCAGGTCGTCCTGCGCCATCCGGGCCGTGTCCTGGCCGTGTACGTCCGCGACGTCGCCCCCGAGCGCCACGACGCCGTGCGGGCCATCGCCGCCGAGCTGGCCGGCCACGGGGTCGAGCTGGTGTTCTCCCCCGACACCGAGGCCGCCCGCGCCCACGCCCTCACCCGCGGCCTGATCGTGGCCGCCGCCCTCCCCGACGACCGCTGAACGTGGATTCGTGGAGTCAGCCGAGCTCGGCCACCCCGGTCAGCAGGCGATCCACGTCCTCCCGGTGGTTGTAATGCACCAGGCCGGCGCGGACGGCGCTGCCGGCGTCGCGGATGGCGAGCACGCCGGTCAGCTCCCAGGCGTAGTTGTGCCCGTTCCAGACGTTGACCCGGCGGGCCGCCAGATGCTCGGCGACCTGCTGGGGGGTGTGGCCGGCGACGGTGAAGTAGGCGGTGGCCGTCCGCCGGGCCGCCTTGCCGTAGCTGGTCACCTGCCCGATCGCCTCCAGGCCGGCCAGCAGCACCCCGAACAGCTCCAGCTCATAGGCCTCGGCGGCGGCCATGGAGGCCAGCACCCGCCGGCGGCGGCTGCCGGCGGCGGCCGGGTCGAGCGAGGCCAGGTGGTCGACGGCGGCCACCACCCCGGCGTAGTCGGCGAACGGCGAGGTGCCCTGCTCGAACCGCTCCGGGACCGTGTCCGGGGAGGAGGCCAGCTTCTCCGGGCGGAGCGTCTCCAGCAGGGCCGGGTCGGCGACCACGGCCCCGATGTGCGGGCCGGACCACTTGTAGGCGCTGGTGGCGTAGAAGTCGGCCCCGAGGGCGGCCGCGTCCACCGGGCCGTGGGCGGCCGCATGCACTCCGTCGACGTAGGTCAGGGCGCCCACCGCGTGGGCGGCGGCGCTGATCGCGGCCACGTCGGGGCGGGTGCCGAGCACGTTGCTGGCCGCGCTGACCGCGACCAGCCGGGTCCGCTCACAGACCAGCTCCTGGTACTGGCCGGCCGGCAGCTCGCCGGTGGCCAGGTCGACCTCGGCCCAGCGGACCACCGCCCCGGCCCTGGCCGCGGCCTGGAGCCAGGGCCGGACGTTGGCGTCATGGTCCAGGCGCGACACCACCACCTCGTCCCCTGGGTCCCAGGTGGCGGCCAGGGCGGCCGCCAGCCGGTAGGTGAGGGTGGTCATGTTGGGCCCGAGGACGACCCCGTCGGGCTCCCCGCCGACCAGGTCGGCCACGGCCCGCCGGGCCTCGGCGACCAGCTCCCGGGAGCGCCCACTGGCCGGGAAGGCCCCGCCCACGTTCCCGATCCCAGCCCGGTAGGCCCCGGCGATGGCCTCGATCACCGTCGCCGGCACCTGGGTCCCGGCCGCCCCGTCGAGATAGGCGTACCCGTCGGCCAGGGCCGGGTACAGCGCCCGAACCCGGCCGACGTCCCAGCTCATCGGGGCACCCCCGTGGGGTCCCCCGGACCCCTCCGGGCTCACCGCCCTCACCACGCGTACGCCTCGGGCGCCGGGCCGCCCGGACCCGGCCAGATCTGGTCCAGGCGCTCCAGGGCCTTGTCGTCGAGCTTGATCTCCAGGGCGCGGAGCGACTCCTCGAACTGCTCCAGGGTCCGGGGGCCGATGATCGGCCCGGTCACGCCCGGCTGGTGGAGTAGCCAGGCCAGGCCGACATCCGAGGGCCGCTCGCCCAGCTCGTCGCAGAAGGCCTCGTACTCCTCGACCTGCGGTCGGTACCGCTCCAGCCGCTTGCGCTGCTGCTCGCCGACGGCGCGACCCTCGTTGGCCTTGCGTAGGGCCCCGCCGAGCAGCCCGCCGAACAGCGGGCTCCAGGGGATCACCCCCAGCCCATAGTCCCGGCAGGCCGGCAGCACCTCGAGCTCGATCGACCGCTCGGC
>DATABK010000314.1:0-2016 GCA_036259695.1 Actinomycetes bacterium
GGCGTCGACCAGCCCGGCCGCGCACGCCCCGACCGTGCCGTCGCCGCCGACCGCGACCACCGCGTCGACCGCCCCGGCGGCCTCGCAGGCGGCCAGCCGGGCGTCGGTGAGGGAGCGGGTCTGGTGCCGGTCGACCTCGACCCCGTCGGCGGCCAGCCGGCCCGCGACCTCGGGCACGACCCGCCGGGCCCGCCCACCACCCGCGCTCGGGTTGTGGACCAGCAGGACGCGCACCTGCGGCTAGTTCGGAGGTAGCAGGTTGGACGGGGCGGCGCCGGAGTAGCGGGCGCCGAACGCCTCGGTGGACTCGCCCGGCATCTGGCGGGTCAGGTCGAGGCCGTAGCGGGCGTGCAGGTTGGCCAGGGCGGCGGCGGCGGCGTCCATGGCCTGGCCGGCCCGGGTGGCGGTGGCCGCGCCCTGCTCGACCAGGGCGGCCGAGGTGGCGCTGCCGGCCGGGGCCTCGCCGGCCTTCTGGAAGATGGTCGCCGCCTCGGTGTAGACGCCGATCGCGGCCACGTAGCTCTCGCGGACGCTGGTCAGCATGGGCTCGCGGCCGCCGACGGCGTTGAGCGGCGTGCCGTCGTCGCCGGCCTCGGCCGGGGGCTCGCCGACGGTGATCGACTCGACCCGGCCCTGGATCTGGCCCAGCTTGGCCGACCAGCCGCTGGCCCGCACGGCCAGCTGCCGGGGCTTGAGCTTGCCGCTGGTCAGCTCCTGGGCGCTGGCGAACCCGGGCAGCTCCTTGGTGCCGGGGCCGGTGACCGAGGGGAGCTGGTCGGTCTGGGCCCGCAGCTGGGCGGTGAAGCGGCGGACGTCGTCGCGGGCCCAGCCCTCCTGGACCCGGTTGGCCGCGGCCACCAGGGTGCCGATCAGGGCGATCACGGCCAGCGTGACCGGGAAGGCGGTCGCCCGGTACCAGGGCAGGCGCCGCTCGACGGTCTGGATCCGTGGCCCGGTGGCCGGCCGCCGTACCGGCCGCCCCTGGCTGCGCTTGCTCTTGCCCTTGATGGCCACCCTTGCTACCCCGCTCCCAGCGTCGACGTTGCGGCCCCGGCGGCCGCGATCCGACCAAGCGTACCGCGACCGGCCGTCCACCCGTAACGGATCAGCCACAGCCGGCCGCCCGGGAAACCGGCCCGGTGGCGCCAGGCGTGTGGTTGGCATGGAGGGTCCCGCCGTTCGCCGCGAGCTGCCGCGGCTGCTGGAGCTGTCCGGCCTGTGCGGCCTGGCCGTCGCCCTGCCCACCCTCGACGTGCTCGGCCACAGCCCCGACTTCCTGGTCCTGGAGCGCCTGGACGCCGGCGACCTGGTCCTGCTGGCGGCCGTGGTCGCAGTGGTCCCGCCGCTGGCCCTGGAAGCCGCCGGCGTCCTGGCCGGGCTGGCCGGCCCCCGGGCCCGCCGGACCGCCCACCTGGCCACGGTGGCCGGGCTCCTGGCCGCCCTGGCCGTGCAGGTGGGCAAGCATCTGACCTCGCTGCGGGGCCTGCCCCTGGCCATCGCCGCCACCGTGGCCGCCGGGGCCGGGACCGCCCTGTACGTCCGGCTCCCGGCGCTGGCCCGGGTGCTGCGGGTGGCCGCGCCGGCGCCGCTGCTGGCCGCCGGCGTGTTCCTGCTCGCCTCCCCCGCCTCGGCCCTGGTCCTGCCCGGCCACGCCGCCCCGGTGGCCCGCCCGGCTCCGGTGGGCGGCCCGGCGGCCGACCGGCCCCCGATCGTGGTCATCTCCTTCGACGAGCTGCCGCTGACGTCGCTGCTGGACACGACCGGGCGGGTGGACCCGGCCACCTACCCGAGCTTCGCCTGGCTGGCCGGGCGCTCGACCTGGTACCGCAACGCCACCGCCGTGACCCAGTGGACCCGCGACGCCTTCCCGGCCATGCTCACCGGCCGCTACCCCAGCCGGGCCCTGCCCCCCCACCACCGCAGCTACCCCGACAACCTGTTCACCCTGCTGGACGGCGTCTACCAGCTGGACGTGCACGAGACCTCGACCATGCTGTGCCCCTGGCGGCGCTGTAC
>DATABK010000315.1:0-1571 GCA_036259695.1 Actinomycetes bacterium
GTCGCGGCCGCGGTCGCGCGGGCCGCGGCCGCCGGCGCCACCAAGGTGAAGGAGTACGACGAGGCCGGCCAGCACTGGGTGGTGATGCAGGACCCCGAGGGCAACGAGTTCTGCTTCCACTGACCGGGCGGAGGCAACCCAAGGATCCCGTCGTAGGATCCGCGACCGTGTCCACCGACGTGATCAATGAGGAACGTCGCATGGCTGCCAGATCCGTCGCCGAGAAGCTCCTCATCAAGCCCGGCACGACACTGTGGCCGATCCTCAGCGAGCTCGGACTGCGGCCGGTGACCCAGGTGTCGATTGACCAGGTGTGGTCGGCGCTGCGCTTCCGCCCGCTCAGGCAGGGCGAGGCCCCGTTCAGCGGGGGTCGGAGCTAGCCGGGGGCGGGATGCCCATCTCGTGGAGGACGCCGTCGCCGTCGTCGCCGACTGCGGAGTTGTCACCCTCTCCGTCCCCGAGCCGGTTGGCATGGCCGGCCGGCGCGACCGTGCCTCCACCCGCCGCTGCCCCACCCAGGCCGGCGGTCGGCGTGCCGAACCGCACCCGGATGTGGGGCACCAGCTCGGCGGCGGCCACCCCGCCGGGGGCATTGGCGGCGTAGAACTCCACCCACATCGCCGAGCCACGGGCGGCCAGGTCCAGGCCGCCCCAGCTCGCCGGCACCCGGATGCCGCCCACGGTCGTCTCGGTACCGCGGGCGAGGTCGGCGACGGACGCGCGCCACCACCCGGCACGGGCCCGGGCCACCCGTAGGCGGTAGACGCGTCCGAGCTGCCACTGGTAGGCGAGCCGGCAGGTCCAGAACGGCGAGCCCTCAACGCCGGGGTGGCAGCCAGGGTTGTCGCCACAGCCGATCGCCGACCACACCGAGAAGACCGCCAGCCGGCCCTGGCTGCCGTCGTCGCGGCGGTCGTGGGCCTGGAGCCCGAAGTAGCCGACGTCCCCGCCCTGGAAGCACCACGAATGCGCCCAGAAGTACGTGGTCCGCCCGGGGTCGCGCAGCACGGTCAGGTCCCACGCCAGACTGCTCGCGCCCGCCGCCACGGCCGGCCACCGCCACCAGGTGTAGGTCCCTCGCGGCCTCATCATCGGCCCTCAGACCAGGTAGGTGGGCTCGGGGTCGGGGGTGGTGAGGGCCGGGCGGTCGAGGGTGAAGGGGCTGATGTCGACCTCGGTGCCGTCGTGGAGGGTCAGGTCGGCCAGGACCCGGCCGAGCAGGGGGGCGAACTTGAAGCCGTGGGCGGCGCCCAGGGCGACCAGGACGCGGTCGTGGCCGGGGAGAGGGCCGAGGGCGAAGTCGCGGTCGGGGGTGAGGGTGTAGAGGCAGGTGCGGGTGTGGTCGTGGACCCCGGCGGCCGGGAGCAGGCGGTGGAGGAACCCGGCCAGGCGCTCGGCGGCGGCCGGGTCGGGGTCGAAGCCGCGGGTGCTGGCGGTGACCTGGGGGCCGCCGACGTCCTGGGCGGCCTTCAGGGCGGCGCCCGGCCAGACCGGGAAGCCGTAGAAGCTGGGGTCGTCCATCCAGATCCAGACCGGGAACCGGCCGACGGCGAAGGCGTCCGGGTCGGCCG
>DATABK010000316.1:0-2205 GCA_036259695.1 Actinomycetes bacterium
GGCTGCGGCAAGTCGACCATGGCCGCGGCCGTGCTCCGGCTGCTGCCGCCAGGGACGAAGACCTCGGGGACGGTGCTCCTGGAGGGCGAGGACGTGCTCACCATGCGGCCGGGCCGGCTGCGGGCGGTCCGCTGGACCGAGGCGGCGATCGTGTTCCAGGGGGCCATGCACGCCCTCAACCCCGTCCGCCGGGTCGGTGACCAGATCGCCGAGGCCATCCACCTCCACGACAAGGTCGCCGACAAGCAGGCCGCGACCAGGGTCGGGGAGCTGCTGGAGCAGGTCGGCCTGCCCGCCCGGCGGGCCGCCAGCTACCCCCACGAGCTCTCGGGCGGCCAGCGCCAGCGGGTGATGATCGCCATGGCCCTGGCCTGCTCGCCCCGGCTGCTGATCGCCGACGAGCCGACCACCGCCCTCGACGTGATGGTCCAGGCCCAGGTGCTCGCCCTGCTCGAGGAGCTGCGGCCCGAGCTCGGCCTGGCCCTGCTGCTGATCACCCACGACCTGTCGGTGCTGGCCGCGACCTGCGAGCGGATCGCCGTCATGTACGCCGGCCGGATCGTCGAGGAGGGACCGGCGGCCACGGTGTTCGAGGCCCCGGCCCACCCCTACACCAGGGCCCTGGCCGAGGCGTTCCCGACCATCGGCGACCGCGCCTCCCGTCGCAACCCCCACGGCCTCGGCGGCGACCCGCCCGACCCCCGCGACCTGCCCAGCGGCTGCGAGTTCCACCCTCGCTGCCCGGTGTCGATCGCCGTCTGCCCGACCCTGGACGTCGAGCTGTGGCCGGCCGGGCCCGGTCGCCGGGCGGCCTGCGTCCATGTCCGCGACGGCCACCCGGAGCTGGTCCGCCAGGTCCCGCCGATGCCGGTGGGGGAGGACGCCCCGGTGCACAGGGAGGTGGCGCCGTGACCGCGACCCAGCCGGCGCCGTCGGCCTCGGCGGCCGCCCAGGGGCCGATCCTGGAGGTGCGCGACCTGCACGTCCACTTCAGGGCCAGGCGCGGCAGGGGCCCGACGGCCAGGGCCGTGGACGGGGTCGACCTCCAGGTCCAGCCGGGCGAGATCGTCGCCCTGGCCGGTGAGTCCGGCTGCGGCAAGACCTCGCTGGCCAGGGCCATCCTCGGCCTGGTCGAGCCGACCAGCGGCCAGGTCCTGTACCGGGGCAGGCCGATCGGCCGCGCCCAGCGCGCCCTCAAGCCCTACCGCCGCGAGGTCCAGCTGGTCCTCCAGGACCCGACCGGGGCCCTCAACCCGCGCCAGTCGGTGTACGAGTCGGTGGCCGAGGGGCTGCGCATCCACGGCGTCAAGGGCGACGAGGAGACCCTGGTCGCCGACGCCCTGGCCCGCAGCGGCCTGCGCCCGCCGCGCCGGTTCTTCCTCGCCTACCCCCACGAGCTGTCCGGCGGCCAGCGCCAGCGGGTGGTGATCGCCGGGGCGCTGGCCCTGGAGCCGAGCATGCTGGTGGCCGACGAGCCCGTCTCCAGCCTGGACGCCTCGGTCCGGGGCGAGATCCTGGCCCTGCTGCTCGGCCTGGTCCGCGACCTCGGCCTGTCCATCCTGGTCGTCACCCACGACCTCGGGCTGGCCTGGAACATCGCCGACCGGCTGGCCGTCATGTACCTGGGCCGGATCGTCGAGCAGGGCCCGACCGAGGCCGTGCTGGCCAACCCCCGGCACCCCTACACCCGGGCCCTGCTCTCGGTCGTTCCCGAGGTCCACCACCTCGAGACCCAGATCCTCTCCGGCGAGCCGCCCGACCCGACCCGGATCCCCGGCGGGTGCCGCTTCCACCCCCGCTGCCCGGCCCTGGCCTCGGGCGCGGCCGCCGCCGCGGGCGTCGCCGACCGCTGCGTCGACGAGGCCGTGCCCATCCTCCGGGGCGTGGCCGAGCACCATGCCGCTTGCTTCCTGACTGACGAATCAGTTAAAAAGGAGAGCGGGGACCGGGTCGGGAGGTAGGGCATGGAGCGGTACGACGCGATCGTCGTCGGTGGCGGGCACAACGGGCTGGTCGCAGCCGCCTACCTGGCCAGGGCGGGGCAGCGGACACTGGTCTGCGAGGCCCGTGAGGTCGTCGGGGGCGCCGCCGTCACCGAGCAGCCGTTCGGGCCCGGGTACAAGGTGACCTCGCTGTCGTACGTGGTCAGCCTCATGCCCCAGGGGATCGTGGGCGACCTCGACCTGCACCGCCACGGCTACAAGG
>DATABK010000317.1:0-2783 GCA_036259695.1 Actinomycetes bacterium
CGGCCGGCGGCGGGGCCATCCTCGGCGGGATCGCGCTGAGCAGCCTGCCCCTGCTGCGACCGCGGGCCCCCCGGCCCCGGCCGCCAGTTCACCCTGACCGGGTGAGGTGGGCCCGTCCCCGCTCCAGGATGCTGCCGAAGGGGTCACGGCACCGGGAGGCGGGTGAGGCGCTGCCCAGCGTCCCCCGGCCCCAGGTGGTCGGCCAGGAACTCCTCCCAGGTCCGGCGGCCGACGGCCCGGTCCGGGGCCAGGTTGGCGCCGGCCCGGTAGGCGCGGGCCGCCCGGCCGGGGAGCCGGACGGGCAGGATCGGCCGGTGCCGGCCCGTGGCCCGCAGGTACTCGCGGACCAGCGTGGCCAGCTCGTACACCCGCGGCCCGCCGAGGTCGGCGACCAGGCCGGCCGGGGGGCCCAGGGCGAGTTCGGCCAGCCGGTCGGCCACCTCCCCGGCGTCGACCGGCTGGACCCGCCACCCGGCCGGGACCGGGACCACCGGCAGCCGGGCCAGCTGGCGCACGGTCAGCAGGGTCAGGTCGTGGAACTGGGTCGCCCGCAGCGTCGTCCAGCCCACGCCGGAGCCGGCGATCAGCCGCTCGGCGGCCAGCTTGGCCGCGAAGTAGCCGAACATCGCCCGGTCGACGCCGCTGACCACCGGGATCCGGTCGGCCCCGACGACCGAGATGAACACCAGGTGCCGCGCCCCGGCCCGCCCCGCGGCCTGGACCAGGTGGCGGGCCTTGGCCTCGTCGCCCTTGGCGCTGCCGGCGCAGTGGACGATGACCTGGACGCCCTCGACCGCGGCGTCGATCCCCTCGCCCGTGGCCAGGTCGCCGGTCACGTGCTCGATGCCCTCAGTGTCCTCGTGGCCGTGCCGGCTGAGCACCCGGAGGTCGCGCCCAGCCTCCCGCAGCCGCGGGACGACCAGCCGCCCCAGGGTGCCGGTGCCGCCGGTGACCAGGATGGGTGATGACATTGCTCGCTCCTTGTCACGTCTGTCGTGCCTGTGGGGTCACCTCGATGACCCCTGGCGGCGGGAAGATGTGACCGATGGACGACAACGACTGGCTGGCCGAGCGGTTCGAGGCCCACCGGCCCCGTCTGCGGGCGGTGGCCTACCGCATGCTGGGCTCGCTGGCCGAGGCCGACGACGCCGTCCAGGACACCTGGCTGCGCCTCAGCCGGGCCGGGGCGAGCGAGGTCGAGAACCTCGGCGGCTGGCTGACCACGGTCCTGGCCCGCGTCTGCCTGAACATGCTGCGGTCGCGCACCACCCGGAGCGAGGCGCCCCTCGACCTCCACCTCCCCGACCCCGTCATCAGCCGCGAGGGAGAGCTGGAGCCCGAGCAGGAGGCGCTGCTGGCCGACTCGGTCGGCCTCGCCCTCCTGGTCGTGCTCGACACCCTGTCCCCGGCCGAGCGGCTGGCGTTCGTCCTCCACGACATGTTCGACCTGCCCTTCGACGAGATCGCGCCCATGGTCGGCCGGTCCCCCGAGGCGGCCAGGCAGCTCGCCAGCCGGGCCCGCCGGCGCGTCCGCGGCGCCGAGGTGCCCGCTCCCGACCCCAACCTGGCCCGCCAGCGCGGCGTGGTCGACGCCTTCTTCCAGGCCGCCCGCGGCGGCGACTTCGACGCCCTGGTCGCCCTCCTCGACCCCGACGTCGTCCTGCGCTCCGACTTCGGCCCCCGCCGCCCCGCCGCCCCGGTGGTGACCCGCGGCGCCGCGGCCGTCGCCCGCCAGGCCCTCCTGGGCGCCCTCCCCGGCGCCCAGCTCCACCCCGCCCTGGTGAACGGCACCGCCGGCGTGGTCATCACCGTCAAGGGACGGCCCTTCGCGGTGATGGGCTTCACCGTCACCGCCGGCAGGATCGCCGAGATCGACGCCATCGCCGACCCCGACCGCGTCCGGAGGATCGCCGCGGCGGTGCTCGGCGACGCGTAGGCGGGACCCGGGCCCTACCGCAGCCGGGCCAGCCGGGTCGCGACCGTGACCTCGCCGGTGTTGGCCTCCCGGAGCATGGCCGCCAGCTCGTCGGGAGGTGCCGGGCGGCCCATGAGGAAGCCCTGGCCGTGGTTGCAGTTCAGCTCGACCAGCGAGGACAGCTGGGAGGGGGTCTCGATCCGCTCGCCGGTGACCCGCAGGCCGAGGGCGGTGGCCAGGGAGATGATCGCGTACACGATCGCCCGGCCTTCGGCGTGCTGGTCGAGCCGGGCCACGAAGCTCTGGTCGATCTTCAGGATGTCCAGCGGCAGGCGGCTGAGGCTGCTCAGCGACGAGTGGCCGGTGCCGAAGTCGTCCATGGCCAGCTGGACGGACATCCACCGGAGGGCCTGCAGGGTCTCGGAGGCCGTGTCGAGGTTCTCGACCACCGCGGTCTCGGTCAGCTCCAGGATGAGGGAGCCGGGGTCCAGCCCGGTCTCTCGCATGGCCGAGTCGACGTCCTCGACGATGCTGGCGTCCTGGAGCTGGCGAGCCGAGACGTTGACGCTCATCGACAGCCCGGCCGCCTGGGGCAGCTCGGACCGCCAGCTGGCGAGCTGCCGGCACGCCTGGTGCAGCACCCAGCGGCCGATCGGGCGGATGAGCCCGGTCTCCTCGGCCACCGGGATGAACTGGTCGGGCGGGACGAGGCCGCGCACGGGGTGCTCCCAGCGGACGAGCGCCTCCGCGCCCACGAGCGTCCGGCCGTCGACCGCGACCTCGGGCTGGTAGTGGAGGACGAGCTCGCCGTCGTCGAGGGCCCGGCGCAGCGACCGCTCGGTCTCCAAGCGCTCGACGGCCCGCGCCC
>DATABK010000318.1:0-3514 GCA_036259695.1 Actinomycetes bacterium
CCACGGCGGCCCCGACCACGACCCTGGCCCAGACCACCGGGTCCACCGCCTCGACCGCGGCGCCGACGACCCAGGGCGCCGCGGCCCCCACCACCACCGCGCCTCCCGGGCCGACCACCACCCACGCCTACGAGTTCAACCCGGCGACCCCGGGCACCACCCCGCCCCAGAACGAGCCGGCCAACCCAGGCTCGACGGGCGGCGGCGGGCAGGGGCCCGGCAACGAGCCCGGCGGTGGCGACAACACTCCCCGCGAAGAAGACGAGCAGGAGGCGTACCAGGTCGCCAGGGGCGACAACCTCTGGGCGATCGCCAGGGCCCACCTGGCCCAGGCCCGCAGCGGCGGATCGGGCGAGCCGACCAACCGCGAGGTGGCCGACTACTGGATCCGGGTCGTGGAGGAGAACCGGGACCGGCTGCGGTCGGGCGACCCCGACCTGATCTACCCGGGCGAGGAGATCACCCTCCCGCCGGTCGGCTGAGCGTCAGGGCCCGGCCGTCTCCCGGACCGTCCACAGCCGCCAGCGCCCGTCCGACGCCTCGTCGCGCTGGAGCCAGACATCCCAGTTGAACGTCTGCGGCTCCTCGCCGGGCCGGGTCATCTGCACCTGCCCGCGCAGCACCCGCTGGTCGGCCCGGTCCGAGGGCGCGATCACCTGCACGCCGGTCATGGTCATCGTGTAGGGCGGCGGACCGATCGCCCTGCGCTGCCTGGCCTCCCGAGCCAGCTGCTTGTACTGCGGCCCGTTGGCCCAGAACGACTCCCTGACGTCGCGCAGGTTGTTGGTGACCGCGAACCGGCCCCAGTCGGCCAGGGCCTTCTCGCCGTCGGCGATGATCCGCTGCTCCGGGGTGGTCGTGGCCGGCGCCCGGTCGCTGCCCGGCAGCCCGTCCACGGTCAGCCAGGCCAGGATGATGGCCGCGATCACCAGGCCGCCGATGAGCAGCCAGGTACGGCGGGCGGCCGAGCGCCGGGAGGCGCGCAGCCACTCGCGTTCACTGTCGTCCAGATGGCCGTGATCTAACTGGTGGGACACCTTGCCGACCTCCATCCGAACCTTCAGTCTGACGTCCATGTCGTCCGCTTGACAACCCTGGTGCGGGAGGAAGCCATGGCCGGCGAGATCGTGCTCAGTCCCCATCCCGACGTGACGGTCCCCGACCTGCCACTGCACGAGTTCGTGCTCGCCGACGCCATGGCCCGGGCCGACCAGGCGGCGCTGATCGACGGGCCGACCGGCCGGACCCTGACCTACGGTCAGCTGGCCGGGGGCGTCCGGCGGGTGGCGGCCGGCCTGGCCGCCCGCGGCCTGGCCAAGGGCGAGGTGTTCGCCATCTACAGCCCCAACGTGCCCGAGTACGCCCTGGCCTTCTACGGCGTCTCGGCCGCCGGCGGCGTCAACACCACCATCAGCCCCCTCTACACCGTCGACGAGCTGGTCCGCCAGCTCACCGACGCCAACGCCCGCTTCCTGCTCACCGTGCCCCCGTTCCTCGACCGGGCGCTGGAGGCGGCCGGCCGCAGCGGCGTCGAGGAGGTCTTCGTGCTCGGGGAGGGCGAGGGCGCGACCCCGTTCGCCGAGCTGCTCACCGCCGGCGACACGCCGCCCGAGGTCGAGATCGACCCGGCCAACGACCTGGTCGTCCTCCCCTACTCGAGCGGCACCACCGGCGTGAACAAGGGGGTCATGCTCACCCACCGAAACCTGGTCGCCAACCTCTGCCAGGGGGCGCCGGCCCTGCTCGCCGGCGAGGGCGAGCGCCTGATCGCCGTGCTGCCCTTCTTCCACATCTACGGGCTGGTCGTGCTCATGGCCGCGGCCGTGTCGCGGGGCTCGACGCTCGTCACCATGCCCAGGTTCGACCTCGAGGAGTTCCTCCGCCTCCTCCAGGACCGGCGCATCACCCGGGCCTATGTCGCCCCGCCGATCGTGCTCGCCCTGGCCAAGCACCCGCTGGTCGACAAGTACGACCTGTCGTCGCTCAAGTCGGTCTTCTCCGGCGCCGCCCCGCTGGACGCCAGCCTGGAGCGGGCCTGCACCGAGCGGCTGGGCTGCGAGGTCATCCAGGGCTGGGGCCTGACCGAGACCAGCCCGGTGGTCACCACCAACTACAACACCCCGGAGGGTCCGCGCCCCGGGTCGGTCGGGGTGCCGCTGCCCAACACCGAGCTGCGGGTGGTCGACCCGGCCACCGGGGCCGACGTCTCCCGGGGCGAGACCGGCGAGCTGCTGGTCCGCGGCCCCCAGGTGATGAAGGGCTACCTCAACGCCCCGGAGGCGACCGCGGCCATGCTCGACCCGGACGGCTGGCTGCATACCGGCGACCTCGGCACCGTCGACGAGCAGGGCTACGTCTTCATCGTCGACCGGGTCAAGGAGCTCATCAAGTACAAGGGGCTCCAGGTGGCCCCGGCCGAGCTGGAGGCGGTGCTGCTCTCCCACCCGGCGGTGGCCGACGCGGCCGTGGTCCGCCACCCCGACGAGGAGGCCGGCGAGGTGCCCAAGGCGTTCGTGGTCGCCCGCAACCCGGTCGACCCCGAGGAGCTGAAGGCCTTCGTGGCCGAGCGGGTCGCCCCCCACAAGAAGGTCCGCCTGGTGGAGTTCGTCGACGAGATCCCCAAGGCGGCCTCGGGCAAGATCCTGCGCCGGCTGCTGATGGAGCGGGACCGCCAGGCAGCCGGGTAGCCCAGACGGGCTACAGGGCCTGGCACACAAGCGCTCCGTAGCAGTACCTAGGTTGCTCGTTCGCGGGTTGCTGTACGTTTTCGAGCCATGGTGGCTGCAATGTGGCCGGGCTCGGACCGTCCTTCCCCCCCACCTCCGGCCGGCCGCGCCGTGCCGTCGCTGGGGCCCTTCGCCGAGCTTCTGGGCCAGCCCTACCAACGGCTCAAGGTGGCGGTCCTGCGCCAGCTGGCCGGGCTGCCCGAGCCCAGCTGGTCGCTGGCCGAGGCCGGCCAGGCGCTGACCTGGCTGGAGCCGGCCACCGCCAACCGGCTGCTGTCCGAGCTGCGCAGCGACGGGCTGGTGGTCGAGGTCGACCGCTACGGGCGGCCGGGCCGGCCCCCGGCCTGGCGGCTGTCCGACGAGGGGCACCTGGTGGCCACCGTCTGCGCCGTCCTGGCCGCCCCGGCCATCGCCCCCGAGCGGGCGGTCAAGGTGCTGGGCGCGGCCATGGCCCTGGCCCGGGCGGCCGGGGTCGACGAGCGGGCCACCTTCGCCCCCTTCGTGGCCGCCACCGCCGTGCTCGAGCGGGACCTGGCCGCGCTCCACCGGCTGATCGACCGGGGCGACGATGCCGCCATCACCGCGGCCGCCGAGGTCGCCGCCGTCCACCTGGCCGACCTGGCCGAGATGGCCAGGCAGGTCGCCCGCCCAGGCGGCCACGAAGCCGAGCGGGAGGCGGCCGCGGCCGTCGCCGGCCGCCTGCACGCCCTGGTCGAGGAGGTGCGAGGCACCCCGGCGGGCGGCGCCGGCGAGGACCTCCGCCAGCTGGTCGCCGCCACCGACCCGGC
>DATABK010000319.1:0-5258 GCA_036259695.1 Actinomycetes bacterium
GACGGCTGCCGGCACCCCGCTCCCCTCTGCGCCCGGGCGGTCCGCCCGCTGTGACCCGTGGTCAGCTGCACCCGCTGGTCGTGCCGCAGGACTCGCAGACGAAGCACGACCCGGCCGGGCGCATGCGGACCCCGCAGGTCGAGCAGTACGGGGCGTCGACCGCGGCCATGCCCGGGGTGAACGCCGGCGCCTGAGGTGCGGGCGTCGAGGCGGCGACCGGAGCGGCCGGGCCGGCGGGACGCTGCTGGGCCTCGACTCGGGCCGGAGCCGGCGCCGCTTCGGCGGCAAGCTCGGTCAGGGCCGGCTCGGCGGTGCCGTTGACCTCGGCGGTGCGCTCGGCGGTGGTCTTGATCCCGAGCGCGTGGCGGGTCTCGACGTCCAGGTAGTCGATGGCCAGCCGGCGGGCCAGGTAGTCGACCAGGCTCTGGGCGATGCGGATGTCCGGGTCGTCGGTCATGCCGTTGGGCTCGAAGATCATGTTGGTGAACTTGGCCACCAGCGCCTCGAGCGGCACCCCGTACTGCAGGCCGACGCTGACCGCGATGGAGAACGCGTCCATCACACCCGACAGGGTCGAGCCCTGCTTGGAGACGTTGACGAAGATCTCGCCCAGCCCGTCGTCCGGGTAGGAGCCGGCGGTCAGGTAGCCCTCGATGTCCCCGACCCGGAACGAGGTGGTCTTGGACGGCCGCTGCTTGGGGAGGCGCTTGCGGACCGGCGCCTGGGCGACCTCGATGACCGCGCCGGTGTCGGTCGTGATCTTCTTGTCGGCCGACAGCGGCTGGCCGACCTTGCAGTTGTCGCGGTAGATGGCCAGCGCCTTGAGGCCGAGCTTCCAGCCCTCGACGTAGGCGTGCTCCACGTCCTCGACGGTGACCTGCTCGGGCATGTTCACCGTCTTGGAGATGGCCCCGCTGAGGAACGGCTGGGCCGCGGCCATCATGCGGATGTGGCCCATGTAGTGGATGGGCGAGTCGCCCATGGCGCAGTCGAACACGTCGTAGTGCTCGGCCCGCAGCACCGGCGCGCCCTTCACGGAGTTGTTCTCGGCCACGTACTCGGTGATCGCCTGGACGTGCTCGTCGGCGTAGCCGAGGGTGCGCAGGGCCCTGGGCACCGTCTGGTTGACGATCGACATCGAGCCCCCGCCGACCAGCTTCTTGGTCTTGACCAGAGCCAGGTCGGGCTCGATCCCGGTGGTGTCGCAGTCCATCAGCAGGCCGATGGTGCCGGTCGGGGCGAGCACACTGGCCTGGGCGTTGCGGTAGCCGTGCTCCTGACCGAGCTCGATGGCCTCGTCCCAGGCGGTGCGGGCGGCCTCGAACAGGTCGGTCTGGACCAGGTCGGCGTCGATCTCGTCCACGGCGGCGCGGTGCTTGCCCATGACCCGCAGCATCGGCTCGCGGTTTCCCGGGTAGCCGGCGAACGGGCCGGTCACCTGCGCGATGCGGGCGCTGGTCCGGTAGGCGTGGCCGGTCATGAGGGCGGTGATCGACCCGGCCCAGGCCCGCCCGCCGTCGGAGTCATAGGCCTTGCCGAGGGCCATCAGCAGTGCCCCCAGGTTGGCGTAGCCGAGCCCGAGCTGCCGGAAGTCCCTGGCGTTCTGGGTGATCCGCTCGGTCGGGTAGGAGGAGTTCCCGACGATGATCTCCTGGGCCAGGAACACGATCTCGACCGCGTGCCGGAACGCCGCCACGTCGAACTGCCCGTCGCCGCCGAGGAACTTGAGCAGGTTCAGGCTGGCCAGGTTGCAGGCCGAGTTGTCCAGGTGCATGTACTCCGAGCACGGGTTGGAGGCGTTGATGCGACCCGACTCGGGCGTGGTGTGCCAGTCGTTGATGGTGGTGTCGTACTGCATGCCCGGGTCGGCGCACTCCCAGGCGGCCTGGGCGATCTCGCGCATCAGGTCGCGGGCCCGGAGCGTCTCCATGGTGCTGCCGTCGAGCACGGCCTTGAGGTCGAAGCTGGTGTCGGCCTCATAGGCCCGCATGAAGTCGTCGTTGACCCGGACCGAGTTGTTGGCGTTCTGGTACTGGATGCTGATCGAGTCGCGGCCGTCCAGGTCCATGTCGAACCCGGCGTCGCGCAGCACCCGCGCCTTGTGCTCCTCGCGGGCCTTGCACCAGATGAAGTCGCGCACGTCGGGGTGGTCGACGTTGAGCACGACCATCTTGGCCGCCCGGCGGGTCTTGCCGCCCGACTTGATGGTCCCGGCCGAGGCGTCGGCCCCGCGCATGAACGACACCGGCCCCGAGGCCTCGCCGCCGTTGCCCAGCTGCTCCCTGGAGGAGCGGATGGTCGACAGGTTGATGCCCGAGCCCGACCCGCCCTTGAAGATCATGCCCTCCTCGACGTACCAGTTGAGGATGGAGGGCATGGTGTCGGAGACCGACAGGATGAAGCAGTTGTGGACGCGGACGTTGTTGGAGAGGTACTCGCCGCTGTCGGTCTGGATGTCGAAGACTGGCTGGATGCCACGGTCCTCGATGGAGACGATCTCCTCCTCGCGGATCGGCGGGCAGGCCTTGCCGTCCAGCTCCAGCGAGGCGTCCAGCGTCGCCGCCTTCGCAGCCGACAGGAACCCGATCCTGGACCGGAAGGCCGACCGCTCGGAGCGCATGGAGATCTGCACCTCGAACAGGTCGGAGCGGTCGGGACGGATCTCCGCCTTGCGGAGCCGGCGCGAGTAGATGCCCAGCCGGAGCAGCAGGATCTGGATGTCCTCGGTCCAGCGCTCGCTGATCACGGCGAAGGCCACCCGGCCGCTGCCGCCCTGCACGGTGACGTACCCGTCGGCCTGGAAGATGCTGCGGAGGTAGGCGGCGACGGCCTCGTTGGGCGCGTTCCAGAGCCTGGCCGGCACGCGCAGCTCGTGGCGGCGGGCGAGCAGGCCCCAGGACTCCACGAAGGGACGCAGGACCTCGCCGTAGAGCCGGATGCGCCGGCCGGTGAGGCTGGCGTCGGCGGTCTCGAACTTCCTGACATGCTGGTGGACGCCGGGAAACACGACCTGCAGGTGCCGCTGCACCCAGTCGTGCTCCTCCTCGGTCACGGTCTGGAACTCGACCGTGAGGGAGGTGTTTGTCCCGGTCGCGTACTGGCCGACGAACCCGTCCGCCTGCAACCAACCGGCGAGGGCGGCCTCGGACGCCTCCCTGGTGGCCGGCACCGTGCGCACCAGCGTGGCCGTGCCGCCGCCGACCTCGGCCTGCCGCTCGACGGGAGCTGCGAGCCGGCCGACCTCGTCCTCGGCGGACCCGCGGTGCGGGTACAGGTGCAGGCGCATGCCCGGCCGCAGCTGGTCCACCCGCAGCCACGATCCCATGGTCCGCCGTTCCGGCACGGCGTACACGAGGTGGTCGGCGGTCGCCTCGACGAACGAGCCGTTGCGGAGCAGCACCCGGTACACGCGCTTGTCGCCGTTGGCCTTGACCGCGCGCACCCTGGTCTCGCCGTTGGCGTCGTAGACGACGGTGCCGATCGCCCGGCGCTCGACCAGCTCGCCGATCGGCACCATCCCGGTCGGGGTGCTGACCAGCGCGTCGTAGGGCTGGCAGGCCGAGCACTGCGGGTCGGGCTCGACCCCGACGTTGAACCAGACCGGGGAGTTGAAGGCCGCCTTCTGGTTGACCAGCAGGTGGGTCAGCTCGGCCTGGAAGGCGTCGGCGTCGGCGTCGCTGGCGAAGTAGCCGTCCTTGCTGCCCCAGCGCGTGATGGTACCGGCGACCCTGTCCACCATCTGGCGGACGGAGTGCTCACGCTGCGGTGTCCCCAGGGGGCCGCGGAAGTACTTCTGGGCGACGATGTTGGTGGCGTTCTGCGACCAGGTGGTGGGGAACTCCAGGTCACGCTGCTCGAACGCGGTGGTGCCATCGCGCCAGTTGGTGATGACGGCATCCCTACGCTCCCAGGTGAGCTCGTCGTAGGGGTGGGTTCCCTTGTCCGTGAACAGGCGGCGCACCTGTAGGCCCCGGCGGGCGGGGCCGTGCTCGACGGACAGGGCATCCCGGGTCTTGGCCACGATGATTGACCTCCTGCGACCCCCGTGCTCTACGGGGCCGCGCACCTCCGTCCCCTGGAGAAGCCGGCGCTGAACGGTGCTGCGGACCGGGTCAGCTGAGCCGAGCGGGACGACGAACGGACAGATCCACGAACTACAGCGATGTGATTAAGCACTGATCTGGCGCCCGGGTCAAGCACCGTCGACACAAGATGTTGTGGAAAACTTGCCTCCTGGGACCGATTATACCACTATATGTTGTGGTGGTCGGCACCGGCCGACCCAGGGAGGATCAGCCGTGCGTTGCCCCTTCTGCGGGTCCGACGAGGACCGCGTGGTCGACTCCCGGCCGTCCGAGGACGGAGGGACGATCCGCCGTCGGCGTGCCTGCGCGGTCTGCGGTCGACGCTTCACCACCTTCGAGCGGGTCGAGGAGACACCCCTGCTGGTGCTCAAGCGGGACGGTTCCCGGGAGCAGTTCGAGCTCGGCAAGCTGGTCTCCGGCCTACAGAAGGCCTGCAAGAACCGGCCCATCTCCCAGGACGCAATCCTACGCATCGCCAGTGACATCGAAGAGTCGATCCGGGCCCGCGGCCAGCGCGAGGTCGAGAGCCAGGAGGTCGGCATCGAGCTCCTCAACGCCCTCCGCGACCTCGACCCGGTCGCCTACATGCGCTTCGCCAGCGTCTACAAGGACTTCCAGGACCCCGCCGACTTCGAACGGGAGCTGGAGGACCTCGGCTCCCTGCGCAAGACCACCCCCCCGAAGCCCCGCTCCAACGCCAGCGCGACCTGATCGGGGCCGGAGGAGCGGGAAGTCCGAACGGCGACAGGTGATGGAGGGACAGGGCCCGGGGGGCGGGAGCCATGACCGGGAGAAGACGGTCGTGGAGCTCGCCGCCCGGACCCTACCGCTCCTAGCGCTCCGGGACCGGGATCGACAGCTCCTGCCCGGCCTGGAGGCCACCGCGGACGTCGTTGGCCTCGATCAGCCCGTCGACCACCGGCCGCGGGTCGCGTCCCGGCGCGACCCGGCGCGCGATCGACCACAGCGTGTCCCCGGGCTCGACCACATAGGTGACCCGCGGCGCCGGCCGGTCCGGCCCGTCGCCTCTGGCCAGGCCGGGCGCGACCAACAGGAACACGGCGACCACGAGGACGATGGCCAGTGTCCGGGCGACCACTCGGCCGCGCCTCGTGAGCCGCATGCGGCCGGCCTTCCCCCGTGCCGCCTCGCCGGCCTTGGGGAACACGTGTT
>DATABK010000320.1:0-6471 GCA_036259695.1 Actinomycetes bacterium
GGACCCCTCCGCGCCGCCCCCGGCTGGGTCAAGCGATCACCGTCTGGGACTGCTCGCGCATGAACTGCTGGACGTAGTAGAGGCCGCCGCCGGCCTTGCCGGAGCTGCCCGACCCCTTCCAGCCGCCGAACGGCTGCACCCCCGGCCAGGCGCCGGTGGTGGCCCCGGCCTTGCGGTTGACGTAGACGACCCCGGCCTCGATCCGGTCCAGGAACTGGTCGACCTCGGCCGGGTCCTCGGAGTAGAAGCCGGCCGTCAGGCCGTACTCGGTGTCGTTGGCCAGCTCGAGCGCCTCGTCGAGGTCCTCGACCGGGGCCACGGCCACGAACGGCACGAACAGCTCGTCCTTGAACAGCCGGTGGTCGGTGGGCAGGTCGCCGACCACCGTGGGGGCGACGTAGTTGCCCTTGGGCAGGTCGTCGGAGAGCACCTCGCCGCCGGCCAGGACCCGGCCCTCCTTGCGGGCCTCCTTGACCGCCTCCTTGAACCGCTCCACGGCCTCGGCGTCGATCACCGGGCCCATGTAGGTGTCGCGGTCCAGGGGGTCGCCGATCCGCAGCTGGGCCGCCCGGTCGGCCAGCTTGCCGGCGAACTCGTTGGCCACCGACCGCTCCACGTACACCCGCGAGCAGGCCGAGCACTTCTGGCCGGAGAAGCCGAAGGCCGAGCGGAGCACACCCTCGGCGGCCAGGTCGAGGTCGGCCTTGGCCGAGACGATGGCCGGGTTCTTGCCGCCCATCTCGCACACCGCCGGACGGGGCACGCCCTTGGAGAACTGCTTGTAGATCTTCATGCCGACCTCGAAGCTGCCGGTGAAGGTGATGCCGTCGACGCCGTCGTTGGCCACGATCAGCTTGCCGACCTCGTCCCCGCCGGGCAGGAAGTGGAACACCCCCGCCGGCAGGCCGGCGTCACGCAGGCACTCGTACAGCTTGTAGCCGGTGAACGAGCCCTGGGGGGACGGCTTGAGGACGACGGTGTTGCCGGCGACCAGGGCGCCCCCGGCCGGCCCGGCCGCCAGGGCCATGGGGAAGTTGAAGGGGCTGATGACCGCCCACACCCCGTACGGCTTCAGCACCGAGCGGGTGTGCTCGTTGGCCGACAGCTGGCCCATCTTGTGGGCGAAGCCGTCGTTGTCCTCCAGCTGCTGGCAGTAGTAGCGGATCAGGTCGGCCGCCTCCTCGACGTCGCCGAGGGCCTCGAGCCGGTTCTTGCCGACCTCCATGGCCATCAGGGCGGCCAGCTCGTTGGAGCGCTCGCTGATCAGGTCGGCGGCGGCCCGCAGCAGGGTGACCCGGTCCTGCCAGGCCAGCCCGGCCCAGCCGGGAAAGGCGGCGCGGGCGGCGGCGACGGCGTCGTCGACGTCGCGCTCGGTGGCCGAGTGGACGGTGGCCAGCTCCAGCTTGGCGTCGTTGGGGCTGCCGAGGGTGAACGGCTCCCCGTCGGTCCGGGCCTCGCCGTCGACCACGGTCGGGATGGTCTGGCCGACCCAGGCCCTGGCCGTCTTCACGCCCTCCTCGAAGGCGGCGTGGAGCTCCTCGTTGTCGGCCGACAGGGTGGCGTAGGTGACACGGAAGTTGGCCATGGGGGCTCCCTTCGATGGAAGGCTTCGGCCGGATTCAGGTTGGTTCGGGAACGAGTCTACCTGGGCGTTCAGGTCCAGCCGCCGAAGCTCCGGGCGGCCGGCAGGTGGAGCTCGTCGGGGCCGTGGGCCAGGCGGCCGGCGACCATGGTGAAGATCGCCTCGCCGCCCTCCAGCTCGGCCGGGTCGGCGGCCAGGACGTCGCCGGCGAAGGCGGTCAGGTCGGCCCGCTGGCCGGGCTCGATGGTGCCGCTGATCCGCTCCTGGCGGGCCAGGACCCGCCCCCCGAGGGTGAACACCTCCAGGGCCACCGGGAGCCCGAGGCGCTGGCTGGGCCGGTGGTGGTGGACGGCCGCGGCCACCCCGTGCCAGGGGTCGAGGGGGGTGACGTGGGCGTCGGAGGAGCCGCCGGTCGGGACCCCGCGCCGCCACAGGTCGGCGAAGGGGTTCATGCTCTTGGCCCGGCGCGGGCCCAGCCGGCGGGCGTACATGCCGTCGGGGCCGCCCCAGGCGGCGTCGAAGGCCGGCTGGACGCTGGCCGCCAGGCCGAGCTCGGCCATCCGGTCGGCCCCGTCGGCCCCGAGCAGCTCGACGTGCTCGACCCGGTGCCGGCAGCCCCGGAAGGCGGTCGGCCCGACCACCTTCATGGCCCGGCGGGCGCAGCGCAGGGCCTGGCCGATGGCCACGTCGCCGATGGCGTGGACGCCGACCTGGATGCCGGCCTGGGTGGCCCGCACGTACAGCTCGGTCAGCTCCTGGTCGTCGTGGTACAGGACCCCGCAGGTGTCGGGCCGGTCCTCGTACGGGGTGGAGAGGGCGGCGGTGTGGGAGCCGAGCGACCCGTCCAGGAACAGGTCGCCGCCGACCTGGGCCAGCTTGCGGTCCTCGACGTAGTCCAGGTCGAGGTCGCCCCAGTAGCCGATGACCTCGATGGGCAGGGCCTCGACCCGGTCCAGGAGCAGCTCGAAGTCGCGCCGGCCGGCGATGTCGGGGCCGCCCATCTCGTGCACGCAGGCCACCCCGCGGCGGGCGGCCTGGCAGAGGGCGGCGTCCTGGGCGGCCTTCAGGGTGGCCGCGGCCAGGGTCTCGAGGGCGAACCGCCGGGCCAGGTGGTTGGCGTCGCCCCTGGTCACCCCCGTGGGTTCGCCGGCCGGGTCGCGGTCGCAGCCGGCCGCCTCCAGCGCGCCCGAGTCGCCGAGCACGTCAAGGGTGGCCAGGCCCTGGTGGCCGTCGACCCGGGACAGGTACACCGGGCGGCCCCCGGCGGCCTCGGCCAGCTCGGCTGGCGAGGGCAGCTCGGGGGTGTCGAAGCGGGTCTCGTCGTAGCCGTCGCCCCAGAGCAGGCCGCCGGCGCCGTCCCGGGCGGCGGCCGCCCGGACCCGGTCCAGCAGCTCGGCCACCGAACGGGCCTGGCGAAGGTCGGCGCCGTGCTCGGCCAGGCCGGTGGCCGACAGGTGGACGTGGGCGTCGACGAACCCGGGCATCAGGGTGGCGTCGCCCAGGTCGACCACCCGGTCGGCCCCGAGGGCGGCGACCTCATCGGCCGGGACCACGGCGGTGATGCGGCCGCTCTCGATGGCCACGGCCAGGTCGAGGCGGCGGCCGAGGGCGTCGCCGAGGCGGTTGCGGGGATCGTGGAGGCTGGGCCCGGCTGCCCCCCAGACGGTATGGGCGATGACCGCGAGGCCGGGCACGGGCTGAAGAACCTCCTAGGGTGGTCAGGTCTGGCAGTCTATGGCCTGTCCCCCACGCCCGGCCAGAGGGTGGTCCGTTCGGGCTGGTCCCTGGTATAGCGAGATCAGGGGTCGGCGGTCATACTCGTAGGCAGTGTGCCCAGGTCGGTCGGCGTCAACAGGCGGCAGGAAGGGCGGGGGTCCGTGAGTCAGCCACTTCGCTATACGCTGAAGACAACGGGTCGGCGGCTGCTGATCCTCGCCATCCTCTACGCCCTGTTCATCCCCGTCCTGTACTGGATGTACAAGTCCAACCGCGGACTGGACTGGTGGAACATCCTCGGCGGCGACCCCCGGGTCGACCCCGCCTACCGGGGCTACCTGATCCGCACCGACCATCCCCTGGCGCCCGACTTCGACCTGTGGAAGGCGACCCTGGCCCTGCCGTTCGCCATCGTCGGCATGGTGCTGCTGATGGCGATGTACATCTCCATCGTGCTCGTCCAGTTCGTGGCCATCTTCTGGTTCCTGGCCAGGGGCCAGACCTATGTGATCTACCCCCGCGAGTACGACGTCGGCTTCGACGACGTCCGCGGCCAGCCCGAGATCGTCGAGTCGACCAAGGAAGCCCTCACCCTGTTCCAGGGGTTCAAGAAGTTCCGCGACGCCGGCGGCTACCCGCCCCACGGCATCCTGTTCGAGGGGCCGCCGGGGACGGGCAAGACCCTGCTCGGCAAGGCGATCGCCGGGTCGGCCAACGTGCCGTTCGTGTACGCCTCGGGGACCAGCTTCAACAACATGTTCATGGGCGTCGGCAACCTGCGCATCATGCGCCTGTTCAAGAAGGCCCGGAAGCTGTCGCGCAAGTACGGCGGGGCCGTGATCTTCCTGGACGAGCTGGACGCGGTCGGCGGCAGCCGCGGGGCGGTGTCCACCGCCAGCTCGCCCGCCGACACCAGCCGCCACTGGCTGGCCAAGGGGCCGCTGCGGATCATCATGGGCGGCATGGGCATGGGCGGCGGCGGCATGTACGTCAACGAGCTGCTGGTCCAGATGGACGGCATGGTCATGCCCCGAGGGCTGTGGCGCCACGTCAAGCGGATCCTGCGCCTGGGCAAGCCCAAGATCCCCCAGTACAACGTGATGGTCATCGGGGCCACCAACCAGGCCTCGACCCTGGACCCGGCGCTGCTGCGCCCCGGGCGCTTCGACCGCAAGCTGCACGTCGGGCTGCCCACCGGGCCCGGCCGCGAGGACATCATCCAGTACTACCTGGACAAGGTGCCCCACGAGCCCGTCGACACCTCGCGGCTGGCCCGGGCGACCTACGGGTTCAGCCCGGCCCAGATCAAGAACCTGGTCAACGAGGCGCTGATCTTCGCCCTGGTCGCCGGGCGCGACAAGCTCAACTTCGACGACCTGTGGACGGCCAAGGTGACCGAGGAGATCGGCCTCAAGGAGGCGACCAAGACCTCGGCCCGCGACCGCCAGATGACCGCCTTCCACGAGGCCGGCCACGCCGTGCTGGCCTACATCCTGGAGCTGGACGACCAGATCCAGGTCGCCTCGATCATCAAGCGGCGCGACACCCTCGGCGTGGTCTACCGGACCCCGCTGGAGGAGCGGCACACCGAGCTGCGTGAGGACATGCGCCGCGACATCGTGGTCGCCCTTGGCGGCCTGGCCGCCGAGGAGATCTGGTTCGGCGACACCACCACCGGGCCCAGCTCCGACCTGCGGCACGCCACCCGGCAGGCCGCCTACATGCTGGGCCTGCTCGGCATGGGCGACGACCTCATCAGCTACGGGGTCCTGCCCCAGAACGGCTTCAACGACGGCCCGCTCGGGGCCATCCTCGGCAACCCCGACGCCCGCAAGGCCATCGGGGCCCTGCTGGCCGAGTGCAAGCAGCAGGCGGTGGAGCTGCTGCGGGCCAACGAGCCGGCGGTCCGGGCCCTGTCGGAGCGGCTGCTGGAGAAGGACGAGGTCGCCGGCGAGGAGCTGGAGGAGCTCATGGCCTCCAAGGCCGTGGCCCGGGCCACCCCGGCCTGGCGGCCGGTGCTGGAGCTGGTCGGCGACAGCTGGCACACCCCGGCCCTGCTGGAGGCCTCGCCCCGCGACGGCGCCTCCCGCCCGACCGTCTCCCCGCCGCCCGAGCCCCGCCCCGGCGCCCAGCCCGGCACCGGCCTCGGCAACCCGAGCACCCCGTCCCGTTCGGACGGCGGCGGCGAGTTCGAGTGGTGAGCTAGACCAGCCCGGCGGCGGCCAGGCCGGCCCAGACGAGCTCGGGGTGGAAGATGTCGGAGTGGGCCCCTGACGGCGGCTGGCCGCGGTTGATGATGGCGTTGCCGTCGAGGTTGACGAAGCGGCCCGGCTGGAAGGGGTAGCCGGAGCCGACCGGGGCCAGGGCGGTCACGGTGGCGTCGACCGCCTGGGCGCCGTCGTGGCCGATCCCGCCCCAGCGGTACAGCCGGTCCTCGAGGCCGGCGGCGTCGTCCCGGGAGCTGAGCGAGGCCAGCGGGTAGAGCTTGCCGACGGCGGTGTCGTGGACCGAGAACGAGGCCACCAGGGGGCCGCCGACCCGGGCGGCCATGCCCTTGAGGGCGCCCCCCCGGGAGCGGTCCATGGGCAGGGCGTCGGCGAAGGCGAAGTGGGAGAAGGCCCCCTGGAGCAGGTACAGCGACTTGACCGGGGAGCTGGCCGCCTCGGGCAGGCCGGCCAGGGCGAAGGAGACCAGCCGGGCCCCGAAGCTGTGCCCGATCAGGTGGATGCGCACCTCCGGGTCGGCCTGGGAGATGCGGCCGAGCAGCGGGCCCAGCCCCTCCTTGCCGACGACCCCGGCCCGCTTCTTCATCTCGAAGTAGGTGAGCTGGCGCAGCGCCTCCTTGGCGCCGTTCCAGAGCCGCCCGAAGGTGTCGCCGATCCCGGCGGCGCCGCCCTCGCCGGTCTGGGGGACGGCGTCGGCGAAGCGGCCGAACACCTCCTCGGGGTCGTCTTCGAGCAGGGCCAGCTCGCCCTGGTCCTCGCCGGCCGGCCCGGCGTCGGGCTCGCCGGCCAGCTCCTTCATCAGGGCCTGGAACCGGGCCAGGGCGGCCGGGTCCTCGGGCCGCTCCTCCAGCAGCCGGGCCAGCTCGTCCAGGGCGGCCCGCCGCTCGGCGCCCTGGAACACGTCCTTGAGGTCCTCGACCAGCACCGGGTCGGGCGGCGGCGGCCCGG
>DATABK010000321.1:0-7946 GCA_036259695.1 Actinomycetes bacterium
CACCTGGATGGACATGGTCGCGGCGGTCCTGCGCCGAGGGCAGGACGAGGGCGACATCCGGCCCGACGTGGAGCCGGCGGTGGCGGCCGAGATCGCGGTCGAGTCCTTCATCGGACTGGAGACCGTCTCCGAGGTCCTGACCGGCCGGACCGACCTGCGCCGCCGGGCCCGGGACTTCCGCGACCTGTGGTTCGCGGCCATCCGCCAGCCCACCACCTGACAGCCATGACACCAGTCAACCGCGCACATCTGGGTCCACAAAAGATACCAACCGGTCGGTTCTGGCCGGCGAGGGAGGGACAATGAACAGCCTGATGGGACGGCTCGGGGCGTTCACCGTCCGGCGGCGCTGGTACGTCATCGGCGCCTGGGTGGTGCTGCTGGCCGTCATGGCCAGCTTCGCCTCGGGACTGACAGACAGGCTGGGGTCGGGCGGGTTCGAGGTGCCCGGCTCGCAGTCCCTGGCCGTGCAGCGGGACCTGGAGCAGCGCTTCGCCAACCAGTTCCCGACCACCGCCCTGGTCACCGTCCACGACGACGCCAGCACGGTCGACGACCCGGCCTTCAGGTCGGTCGTCGAGGGGATCGCCAGCCGGGTCGAGGCCGTCCCGGGCGTCGGCGGGGTGGCGTCGTTCGCCTCCACCGGCAGCCCGGCCTTCGTCTCCCCCGACCGGCGCACCACCTACCTGGTGGCCGGCCTCACCGGCGACCAGAACACCCAGCTCGAGACCGCCCCCGAGGTCGCCGAGGCGGCCCGGGCCGGGGTCCCCGAGGGCTTCGAGGTCGAGGTCGGCGGGGCGGCCGCCTTCTACGAGCGCATGAACGAGATCTCCCGCCACGACCTCGAGCAGGCCGAGCGGGTCAGCTTCCCGATCACCCTGGTCGTCCTGCTGCTCGCCTTCACCAGCCTGGTCGCGGCCGGCCTGCCGATCATGCTCGCCCTGGTCAGCCTCGGAGTCACCCTGGGCGCCCTGTACTTCCTGGCCGACGTCACCGACATGAACGTGTACGTCACCAACACCGCCTCGATCGTCGGCATCGGGGTCGGCATCGACTACGCCCTGTTCGTGGTCACCCGCTTCCGCGAGGAGCTTCGCCGTGGGCGGCCGGTGGCCGAGGCCGTCCCGATGACCCTGGCCACCTCGGGGCGGGCCGTGGTCCTGTCCGGGGCGACCGTGATCGTCGCCCTGGCCGGCATGTTCCTGGTCGACATCCAGGCGTTCCGCTCCATGGCCGTCGGGTCGATGAGCGTGGTCGCGGTGGCCGTGCTGGCCGCCATCACCCTGCTTCCGGCCGTGCTCAGCCTGGTCGGCCACTGGGTCGACCGCCTGCGCATCCCGCTCCTGCGCCCCCGGGCGGCCGAGGGCGAGGGCTTCTGGCACCGCTGGGCGGTCCGGATCATGCGCCGCCCCTGGGCCTTCATGGCCGCCGCCCTGGCCGTGCTGGTGCTCCTGGCCGTGCCGTTCGCCGGCATCCGCCTGGGCCAGCCCGGGGCCAGCATCCTGCCCGAGGACGAGAGCCCGCGCCTGGCCGCCGAGCGCCTGGCCGCCGACTTCGGCGCCGGCGTCACCGGCCCCATGGAGATCCTGGTCGACACCCCCGGCGGGGCCGGGACCAGGGCCAACCTGGAACGGGTGGACGAGCTGACCAGGGCCATCGCGGCCGACCCGGCCGCGGCCGGTGTCCAGAGCCTGACCTCGGTCCTGCCCAACGCCGACCTGGGCACCTACACCGGCCTGTACGCCAACGGCCTCGCCGGGGTCGACCCCGAGCTGGCCCCGGCCGTGGCCGGGCTGGCCAACTGGGACCGGGGGGCCGACCTGGCCCGGATCACCGTGATCACCAGGGACGCGCCCGAGTCCGGGGCGGCCGAGGACCTGGTCGACCGGGTCCGGGACCAGTACGTGCCGGCGGCCGGGCTCGAGGGTCAGGCCAGGGTCGGCGGGGCGACCGCGCTCAACCTCGACCTGGCCCGGGAGATCTCCGACCAGCTCCCGGTGGTCGTGCTGGCCGTCCTGGCCCTGTCGTTCGTGCTGCTGGCCATGGCCTTCCGCTCCCTGGTCCTGCCCCTGCAGGCGATCGCCATGAACCTGCTGTCGGTCGGGGCCGCCTACGGGCTGATCGTGGCCGTCTTCCAGTGGGGATGGGGCGAGCAGCTGCTCGGCTTCACCTCCGAGGGCCACATCGAGGTCTTCGTGCCCCTGTTCCTGTTCTCGATCCTGTTCGGGCTGTCCATGGACTACGAGGTGTTCCTGCTCAGCCGGATCCGGGAGGAGTACCTGCGCAGCGGCGACAATGAGCTCGCCGTGGCCCGCGGCCTGGAGAGCACGGCCCGCACGATCACCTCGGCGGCCCTGGTCATGGTGACCGTGTTCGCGGCCTTCGCCGCCGGCCGGCTGGTGCCGTTCAAGGAGATGGGGTTCGGCCTGGCCGTGGCCGTGCTGATCGACGCCACCCTGGTCAGGACCATCCTCGTGCCGGCCGTGATGCGTCTGGTCGGCCGCTGGAACTGGTGGATGCCGGCCTGGCTCGACCGCTGGCTCCCAAGGATCGCCCTGGAGACCGCCGAGGAGGGCCAGCCGGCGGCCCGGACCCGGGAGCCGGCCGGCATCTGACCGGCACCTGCGGCCGGGCCCTCGTTCTCGGCTGGGCATGGCGAGGACCCGGGCGCTGTGTCGTCCGCTAGGGGACGGTGACCGCGTCGGGCCGGGGGGGCGGCCGCCGGGGTGGGACGGCGGCGGCGCAGGCCCGCCGCCCCGGCAAGAACCAGACCGACCGCGACCCAGGCCAGCAGGACCGTCAGGGGGCCGCTGGCGCCGGCGCCGTCGAAGAAGGCGGTGCTCCGCAGCAGGCTGCCGCCCGCGCCCGGCGGGAGCAGCTGGCCGATGGCCCCGCCCGGTTCCGGCAGGAGCTCGGGGGCCGACGAGACCCCGGAGAACGGGTTCCCGACCAGCACCATGAGCAGCGCCCCGAGGGCGGCCCCGGCCCGGCCGACCGGCTGGCCTCGCCCCACCCGGCCGCCACCGCCTGAGCGCGGCGGCTCAGGCGGTCCGGTCGCGGATCGGGATGTCGCCGACCAGGGCCCAGGTGACCGCCGCCCCGGGCAGCAGGCCGGCCAGGCAGGGGCCGAGGGACCTGGCCAGCGGGAGGTCAGCCTCGGGTGGCGTTGCGGACGGCGTTGCGGGCGTCGCGGCCGTCTTCGGCGTCGAGGGCGAGGGTGGCGAGACCTCGGCACTCGGCGAGGGTGTGGTCGGCGACGGCGGCGCGGACCGCGGGGATGCTGACCGGGGCCATGGACAGGCTGGTGACACCGAGCCCGACGAACACCAGGGCGAGCAGCGGGTCGCTGGCCGCCTCCCCGCACACCCCGACCGGCTTGCCGAGGGCCTTGCCGGCCTCGGCGGTCATCCGGACGAGGTCGAGCAGGGCCGGCTGCCAGGCATCGAGCAGGTCGGCCAGCTCCCCGGCCATCCGGTCGGCCGCGTAGGTGTACTGGGACAGGTCGTTGGTCCCGATGGACATGAAGTCGCAGGCCGCGGCCACGTGCCGGGCCCGGATGGCGGCCGCCGGCACCTCGATCATGACCCCGCCCGAGGACAGCCCGTGGCCACGCACCTGCTCGGCGAAGGCGGCCGCCTCGGCCTTGGTCGACACCATCGGCGCCATCACCCACACCTGGGCCTCGCTGGCCTGCGCGGCCTGGGCCACGGCGGTCAGCTGCTCCTCCAGCAGCTCGGGATGCCGCCGCGAGGTCCGCAGGCCACGCACGCCAAGGGCCGGGTTGGGCTCGTCAGGCACGGTGACGAACTCCAGCGGCTTGTCGGCACCGGCGTCCAGCGTCCGCACGACCACCTTGCGCCCCGCGAAGGCGTCGAAGACCCGCCGGTAGACGGCCTGCTGCTCCTCGAGGGTGGGCGCGTTGGGCCGGTCGAGGAAGAGGAACTCGGTCCGGAACAGCCCCACGCCCTCGGAGTCGGCGGCCGCCGCCGGCTCCAGGTCCTTGTCACCGGCTATGTTGACCAGCAGCTGCACCGCGTGGCCGTCGGAGGTGCGGCCCGGGCCGCTGACCGACTGGAGGGCGGCCAGCTTCCGCTGCTCGGCGTCGAGCGCCTCGGAGACGGTGGCCTCGTCGGGGCCGACGGCCACCGTGCCCTCGGTGCCGTCGACCAGGACCGTCTCGCCCTCGGGGATGGCGGTGGCGCCGTGGCAGGTGACCACCGCCGGGATGCCGAGCGACTTGGCCAGGATCGCCGTGTGGCTGGTCGGCCCGCCCTCCTCGGTGATGATGGCCCGCACCCGCTCCTTGTCGAGCGTGGCCGTGTCGGCCGGGGCCAGGTCGAGCGCCACCAGCACGAACGGGTGGCCGGGGTCGGGGACGCCGGGCATGGGCACCCCGAGCAGGGTGGCCACGGTGCGGGTGCGCAGGTCGTCGAGGTCGGCGACCCGCTCGGCCATGTACGGTCCGGCCGCGGCCAGCATGGCGCGGAAGTCCTCGAAGGCGTCGACGACCGCGGTGATGGCCGCCTTGCCGGCCTGCACGCCGTCGGTGACCTTGGAGGCGAGGGTCGGGTCCTCGGCCATCATCGCCTGGGCGGCGAGCACGCTGGCCGCCTCCTGGGGAGCGCGCGAGGCCCGCTCCTCCAGGCTGGTGGCGACCGCCTTCATCGCGGCCATGGCGGCCTGGTTCTCGGCCTCGGGGTCGCCGGAGGGGGTCGCGTCGGTCGGGACAACCGGTGGTGGGGCCATCTGGGCCACGGGCCCGGCGGCGACGCCGGGGCTGACCCCGATGCCGCTGAGCGACTCGGCCATGGGTTACTCCTCGCTGTCGAGGTCCCTGGCAACCAGGGCAGCCAGCTCCTCAAGGGCCTGCTCGGCGCCGTCTCCGTCGGCGGCCAGCACGACCTCGTCGCCACCGCGCGCGTCGAGGGCCAGTACCGACAGGATGCTGCGCGCGTCGACCGGGTCCCCGCCCACCTTGGCGATGGTCACCTTCACAGGCTGCTTCGCTGCCGCCTGGACGAACATGGCAGCTGGCCGGGCGTGCAGGCCGACCTTGGAACCGATAACGACACGGCGCTCGGGCATGTGAACCTCCGACTCCGGCACGCCGGGACGACCCCGGCCCTCCATGTGCCTGACAGTATCAACGGCGAAGCCCCCCGCCGACTAGTTCGACCCCTCTCGCAACCTTTGGCGTCGTCACGCATGGCCCGCCGGGCGGAGTCAGCCGGGGGCGGCGCGGAGGAGCATGGACTCGCTGATGTAGGCCTGGTCGTCCATGAAGGCGCGGCGCCAGAGGAAGTACTCGGAGCGGGGGCGGTCGTCGGTGATCTCGGGGCCGGGGCCGATGAAGGATCGGAGCTCGTCGTCGGCCAGCCACTGGGAGCGGCGGATGACCTCGACCCAGCCGTCGGCGTCGGTCGGGGGGTGGTCGGGCACGTCGTTGAGGTCGCGGAGGGCGGCCGGGGTGCCGAGGACCCGGCGGATGTTGGGCTCGGTGAACTCGAGCGGGGCGTCGGAGCCGAACATGAACACCCCGTGCCGGCCCGGCGAGAGCACCAGGCGGACGTGGCCGAAGACGCCGGCGAAGGTGCGGACGTGCTCCTTGAAGTCCTCCATCGGGAGGGCGTACGGGATCCAGAGCATGAAGACGCCGCCGGGCCGCAGGCGGGCCTTGCCCTCGGTGAGGAACTCGCGGGTGTAGAGGACCACCGACCCGGCGCTCTCGATCGGCGGGGCGGGGTCGACCGCCACCAGGTCGTAGGTCTCGCGGGACAGCCGGACGTAGTTGCGGCCGTCGCTGACGATCACCCGGCCCTTGGGGTGGTTCAGGAACCGCTCGCCGTCGGGGAAGAACACGGGCATGCGGCTGGCGACGGTGGGGGACAGCTCGACGGCGTCGGTCCGCATCCCCAGCTGGAGCCCGGAGCGGTAGGTGCCGCCCATGCCGAAGGCGATGACCAGGAAGTCGCTGGCGTCGGGCCGCAGCGCCTTGGACAGGTAGCCCATCAGCTTGGTGTCGACGGTCAGCGAGGTCATCCCGACCCCCCCGACCAGGAGCCGCCGACCCTTGGGCGGCCCGCCGACGGTGTCGACGGTGGCCAGCTCGTCCTCGGCGTGGGTCACCGGGAGGCCGGTGCGCAGCAGCTCGTTCTGGGTCCGGGTACGGGTGACCGGAAGGTCGAGCGAGGACGCAACCAGCCCGAGCACCGCCAGCCCGGCCATCCCGGCGGCAACCACCCGACCCCGCCCCAGGGCCAGACGCGGCGAGGCGGCGCCCGTCCGTGCTCGGCCCAACGGGTCGGCGGCGAACAGGGCGGCGCCGGCGAGGAGGTTGAGGCCGCCGAGGAGAAGGATGGAGCCGTTGGTGCCGAGGGTCCCGGCGAGGACGAAGGCGGCGCTGAACGAGCCGAGGATCGAGCCGCCGGTGTTGGCGGCGTAGAGGAGGCCGACGCTGCCGCCGGCCGCCTCGGCCGACGGGGTGGCCAGCCGGCCGGCGAGCGGGAAGGCGTAGCCCATCAGGACCGTCGCCGGGAGGAGCACGACCACGGTGCGGACCACGAACGGGACGTGGCCGACCATCCCGCTGCCGAGCACCACCGTCGCCTGGGCGAGGACGCCGACCCCGGCCAGGCACAGGCCGAGCGTGCCCAGCCGCTCCCCCTCGGGCCGGGAGAAGCGCCGGTACAGGAAGCTGCCGATGGCGATGCCGAGCAGGAAGATGGCCAGGATGGTGGTGAAGATGTAGATGCTGGAGCCGGTGCCCTCGGCCAGCATCCGGGTCCAGAGCACCTCGAGGGCGAGCGAGACGAACCCGGAGATGAAGGTCGCGGCCAGGACGGCCCGCCGCCGGGGGCGGAACGCACGCGGCACCTCGGGCCGGGCCGGTCGCCCACGGCGGGCGGCGGCTCCGGCGTCGGTTCCCGAGGCGCCCGACGCGGCCGCATCCGTCTCCCATCGCCGGGACAGCAGGAGGGCGCCGAGCCCGGCGGCCACGTTGAGAGCGACGGCCAGGTAGCTGGTGAGGTGCAGGCCGAGCAGCTCGATGAGCACGAAGCCGCCGAGCAGGGTTCCGGCCATGGCGCCGATGGTGTTGGCCGCGTAGAGCTCGCCGAGACGGGCGCCGGCCTCGTCCAGTGTCCGGACCAGGTAGCGGGTGAGCAGGGGCAGCGTCATCCCCATCAGGAACGTGGCCGGTGCCACCGCCGCCAGGGCGAGGGCGAAGCGGACCCCGGCCAGCTGGCCCGGGCGCTCGACCAGGCTGGGCCACACGCCGCGGTACAGCTCGGCCAGCCCGCTGAAGGCGAACGGCAGCAGGGTGGCCATGGCCGCGACGGCGAGCTCGATCATGCCGTACAGCCGCAGCGGACGGAGGCTGGTGTCGGCCAGGCGACCGCCGACCAGGCTCCCGAAGCCCAGGCCGGCCATGAACGCGGTCACGATCGTCGCCACCGCCTGAGTGGTGTTGCCGAACACCAGCACCAGCTCGCGTGACCACACAACCTGGTAGATGAGCCCGGCGGCGCCCGAGGCGACGAACAGGGCGAGCACGACCCCGCGCAGGGACGGGGTGGCCCGGCTCGCGGGTCGGGGTGGGGAGGTGGCGACGGCCACTGGCAGGCTCCTCGGCGATCGATGCAGACCCGGAGGAGGCTTCCAGATGGCGGCCCGACCCGGCAAGCGATCATCCACACCCGCCAGGGTCGAGCGGGCGAGGAACCGTTCCGGCGCCGACGGCGTCACAACCACCAGACACCGACACGGGAGGGTGGGCATGCGGCTTCGTCGGGCGGCGGTGGGGGTGGCGCTGGTCGCGCTGGTGGTCATGACCGGCTGCACCGCGGACAGGGACAGCAGCGGCGGTGGGGGCTCGGCCGGCGGGGAGACCCAGGTGGCGCCGGCGGCGGATCAGGCTCCCGAGCAGGACCGGTCGGCCCCGGCCGCCC
>DATABK010000322.1:0-3101 GCA_036259695.1 Actinomycetes bacterium
CCGATCGTCGGTGGCGGCCGCACGGTAGGCGGCGGATCGGACGAGTGGGTGAGCGAACTCCACGCGCCCGCGCACCTGGAGGAGCCCGGCATCCACCGCGGGAGCGGCCGCAGCCATGTCGATGCCGAGCGCCTCGGCGGCACCGTGGAGCAGTACGGGGTCGCCGAGGGGCTCCGCGGCCGCGGCAAGGACCAGCAGCTGGGTGTCGGAGGGGAGCATCAGGAGACGCCGGACGTAACTCTGTTCGATCCTGCTGGCCACCGGTTGGCCCTCGGGCAGCCCGAATCCGCCGGCGAGATCTGCAGCCCTCCAGGTGCGCGGCAGCTCGAGGAGCGCGAGGGGGTTGCCATGGCTCTCCGCGATGAGCTGGTCGCAGACGGCCGCATCCAGCGGGCCGTGCAGATTGCCTAGCAGCAGCGCGCGTGCATCGCTGTCGCCGAGTCCACGGATCGCTAACGCGGGCAGCCCGGGGAGGACGTCGTCTCCGCTCCCGGTGCGCGCCGCGCACACCAGCGCGACGCGCTCGGCGAGGAGGCGGCGGGCGACGAACCCAAGAATCTGGGCGGAGGCGTGGTCGAGCCACTGCGCATCGTCGACAAAGCAGATCAGCGGGTCCTGCTCGGCAGCCTCCGCCAAGAGGGTCAGCGTGCCAAGTCCCACCATGAGCCGGTCAGGAACGGGACCAGTGCTCAGCCCGAACACCGTCGCGAGCGCGTCGCGCTGCGGGACGGGCAGCCGTTCAAGATGGTCCAGCATGGGCGCGCACAGCTGATGGAGGCCGCTGTAGGCCAGTTCCATCTCCGACTCCATGCCGACGGCCGACGCAACGCGCCAGCCGGTGACTCGTTCGGACAAGTAGCCCAACAACACGCTCTTGCCGACGCCCGCGTCGCCGCGAAGGACCAAGGCTCGACTGGCACCGGCGACCACGTCAGCCACGAGCCGGTCGAGCACCTGACACTCGCTGCGACGTCCAAGCAACCTCGCGGCGCGCTTACCAGCCTCTGCAGCCAACGGCGACCTCCCGACCAGGGCTTCTAGGACCTAAAGAGGGCAACTACAGCCGATCCTCAGGCTGCTCAGGTCTGTCCGGTACGGGAAGTTGCAGGTAGCTCAAGCCGCGCAGGTCCAGCCAGGCGCGGCCCGGGCCGTGCACCAGCCGCAGGAGGACCTGGTCGCAGACCGGGCAGCGGGCGACCACGCCGGGGGCTTGGTCGAACACCCGCACCTCGGCCATGGGTGCGGTGCGACCACACGCTGCGCAGCGCCCGATGGCGGTGGTGACATCGACCCGGACGACGTCTTGGAGGGGGCCGGAGAGCGCGGTGCCGTCGGTCCACTGGTTCGAGCTGGTCATGGCCACCTCCTTCTCAGTCGCCCCAGTATCGCTGCTCCTGCCAGGGGTCGCCGTAGTTGTGGTAACCGAGGCTTTCCCAGAAGCCCGGCTCGTCCTGGTCCAGCAGCTGGATCCCGCGGACCCACTTGGCGCTCTTCCACAGGTACAGGTGGGGGACCAGCAGCCGGGCCGGGCCACCATGCTCGGGCTCCAACTCCTGGTCGTCGTAGCGGAAGGCGATCCAGGCCTGGCCGTCGGTCAGGTCCTCCAGCGGCAGGTTGGTGCTGTAGCCGCCGTAGGAGGACACGAGGGCGAAGCTGGCGCTGGTGTCCACGTCGGCCAGCAGGGTGTCCAGCGACACCCCCTCCCAGGTGGTCCCGAGCTTGGACCAGTGGGTGACGCAGTGGAGGTCGACGGTGACCTTCTCGCTGGGCAGGGCACGGAAGGTCGTCCAGTCCCAGCGCCGCTGCTCGCCGGTTTCGTTGGCGATGGTGAGCTCCCAGTCCTGGAGGTCGATGCTGGGGGTTGGCCCGGCCGACAGGACGGGGAAGTCCTCGACCAGGTACTGGCCCGGCGGCAGCTCGGTGCTGGGCCGCCGTTGCTTGCCTCTGAACCCTGGCGACACGGTGCTCATCGTTCCGACTCCTGCTGTCTAGCCGAAGGTGAAGGCGTAGGCCTGGACGCCAGGGTCGAGGAAGGTGATCTCGAAGGTCCGGTCGGTCACGGGGCCGGGCTGGCGGATGAGCTGGTACAGCCGTGGTCCGGTGACGGTGCCGTTGCCCTGGTCGTCGAGGTCGGCTCCGTGGGCGGCGCCCGGTGGCTGGCCGTCCAGGAGCACCCGGAACCGCACCGGCGTCCCTTTGGCTGGCGGTCCCATGACCAGGTGCAGATCCCGGGCGTGGAACCGGTAGAGGATCCGCCCCTCCGCCTCGTTGAGCACGACGGCCTGTCGCTTGACCGTCCAGGCACCGCCAAGGGCCCAATGGTTGAGCGCCAACCGCGTCGGGGCGGCATAGACCTGCGGGGTGTCCAGGACCGCCCCATCGGAGGAGGCGAAGTTCTCGGTCCGCTCGAAGCCGAGGTAGTTCTCCGGGGACCGCAGGCTGGCCCAGTCGGCGGCCGCCTCCACCCCAGCGGGCTCGACCGCCACCAGGTCCTGGCCGATCCCACCTGCTCCGGTGTCGGCCAGCAGCTGCTGCAGGAGCATCTCGGCCTGTCCGTACTCGCCCTCGCCGAACTGGTGGTGGCGGATCTGTCCTTGGGCGTCGACGAAGTAGAACGCCGGCCAGTAGTGGTTGTTGAACGCGGTCCAGATCCCGTAGTCGTTGTCGATCGCGACCGGGTAGGTAACCCGCAGGTCCTTGGCGGCGCGGCGGAGGTTGTCGAGGTCGTGCTCGACGTCGAACTCGGGGGTGTGGACGCCGAGCACGACCAGCCCTTGATCGGTGTACTTGTCGGCCCAGGCGCGGAGGTAGGGCAGGGTGCGGAGCCAGTTGATGCAGGTGTAGGTCCAGAAGTTGACCAGCACGACGTGGCCGCGCAGGCCGGCCGCGGTCAATGGCGGCGAGTTGAGCCACCCGGTCGCGGTGTCCAGCGACGGCATCCTTCCTTCAACCGGCAACTCGACCGCCGCCGGATGGGTGGTGGTGCGCAAGAGCTGGTTGGCTCTGGTGAGGAATCTCGTCCATTCGCGTGTGTCCTGGGCCATCTCTAGCTCCTCAACGGTGTCGCGTCGGGCCAAGCATCGGGTGCGGCGGGCGACCGC
>DATABK010000323.1:0-2164 GCA_036259695.1 Actinomycetes bacterium
CCGCCCCCGGAACCGGCGGGTCGAACAGCCGCAGCCCGGGGCCGTCGCCGCTGCAGCCGGCCTCGGTGACCAGGTACACCAGCATGAAGTGGACCGACCAGATGACCGGTCCGGACACGAACATGGCCAGCGCCCACCGGGCCCGGCGGTCGCGGGAGACGTCCACCGCGAACGGCGTCCCCTCCCCGGCCGTCCTGGACCCGTCCAGGGGCGAGGGCTCATCGGGGGGGACGTCCCGGACGCTCATGTGAGCTGCGGCCCCAGGTACAGGGTGGCGAAGCCAACCACCCAGATGACCACCATCGCGGCCCAGAACCTAGTGATGTTGGCCACGTTGGCGTGACGACGGGCTGTGTAGTGGCCACCGATCGCCCAGTACAGCGTCAGCGCCACCACGATGAGCGCAGCCGCCGCGACCATGACGACGAAGCCGGCCAGGAGGAAGAAGATCGACCCGTAGGCGTGGTCGTTCCATCCGAAGCCCAGCCGGGCGATGTCGAGGAGCTGTACGACCGCGCCGCCGCCGGCCAGGGCGAGCGCGGCGGCCAGGGCAGCGATGAAGCCGCGCTGGTCGGCGGCCCGCACCCGCCGAAGCGCCGCCCGGACAGCGACGCCACTGGCCACCACCAGCGCGGCGGCCAGGATGGCCCGGCCGACGCCGGGGTCGGCGATGCCGGGAGGCGGCCACTGGGGGTTCTCCAGCCGCAGGTAAAAGTAGCTGAGCAGCAGGCCCGCGAAGGCGACGGCGACAACCAGGATCACCAGAGCCGTCCCCCAGGCGGCGACGACGACACTGCCGCCGGCGTTGACCGGAACCTGGTGCTCACGCTCGAAGGCATCCTCCTCCTCGACGGTCATCGGCGCGTCCTGTGGCCAGTTCCAGGCGATCACGGCAGCGGTGACGATGGCCGCGCCGACGGCGATGCCCCATCGGAGCTTGATCAGCTCGGCGGCGAAGATGAGCACGAGCCCGCACCCGGCCACCAGCGGCCAGATCGACGGGTTGGCGACCCGGAAGACCTCCTGGGGCCGCGCGTCGGCGGTGCCGACGATCACCGCGGCCCGCCAGCGCAGCGGCCACCGTGACAGGCCATGGACGAACCGCTCCAGGCGCTCATCGCCCCGGTGGAGCTCGTCCTGGTCCCACAGGGGGTGGCGGCTGCGCACGATCGGCAGGATCGACCAGCCGTGCTCGGCCGGCGGCGAGGGCACCGCCCACTCCAGGGTGTCGGCGCCCCAGGGGTTGTTGCCCGCCGGCGCACCCCGCCGGTAGCTGCGGGCCACGTTCCAGATGAACACGGCGATTCCCGGGAGGATGACAAGCACCCCGATGCTGGAGAGCAGGTTGTAGGGCTCCCAGCCAAGGCCGGCCTCGTAGGTGTAGACCCGCCGGGGCATGCCCAGCAGCCCGACGATGTGCATCGGGAAGAAGGCCAGGTTGGTCCCGATGAACAGCAGCCAGAAGTTCCAGCGGCCCAGGCGCTCGTCCAGCATCCGGCCGGTGAACTTGGGGAACCAGTAGTAGACCCCGGCGAAGATCGGGAAGGCGACCCCACCGATCAGCACGTAGTGCAGGTGGCCGACCACGAAATAGGAGTCGTGGGCCTGCTGGTCGAACGGCGGGGCGGCGACCATCACCCCGGTGATCCCGCCGAGAACGAAGATGACCAGGAAGCCGACCACGAACAGGAACGGTGTCTTCCACACCGGCCGACCCGCCCAGATCGTGGCCAGCCAGGAGACGAACTGCACCCCGGCGGGCAGGGCGATGACCATGCTGGCGGCGGCGAAGAAGCTCAGCACCAGCGTCGGCAGCCCCACAGCGAACATGTGGTGAGCCCACAGGCTGAACGACAGGAACCCGATGGCCACCAGCGAGCCGACCAACCAGGTGTAGCCGACGATCCGCCGCCGCGCGAAGGTGGCCACGACCATCGAGACCACCCCGGTCGCGGGCACAAACTGGATGTAGACCTCCGGGTGGCCGAAGATCCAGAACAGGTGCTGCCACAACAGCGAGCTGCCCCCCTGGCCGTGGTTGAAGATTTGGGTGCCGAACCCGCGGTCCAGCTCCAGCAGCAGGCTGCCGATGATCAGGGGGGTGAAGGCGAACAGGATCATGAACGACATCACCAGCACCGCCCAGGCGAACAGCGGGATGCGG
>DATABK010000324.1:0-2421 GCA_036259695.1 Actinomycetes bacterium
GCGGCGACCTTCGCCGTCACCGGGCCGAGCCTGGCCGCCGGGCGGGCCCTGTCCATGGCCGCGGCCGCCGGGGCGGTGCTGCTGCTCGCCCTCGGGTTGGCCCGGCCGTTGGGCCGGCCGGCCGCCCTGCTGGCCGCGGCCGCCCTCGGCGGGGCCAACCTGATGCTCGAGCACGGCCGGCTCGCCCTGGTCGAGGCCACGGTGGTGATCCTGCTGACCGGAGCGTTCGTGCTCGCCACCCGGGCCGCCTGGCGGCCGTCGGTCGCCGCCGGGGCCGGGGTCGGGCTGCTGGTCGCGGCCGCCGTGTCGGTCAAGGCGAACGCCCTGCTCCCGGGGATGGTCCTGCTGGGCGTGGTGCTGGTCGCGGCGGTGGTCCGGCGGGACCGGCGGGCAGTGGGCATGGGGCTGGCCGGGCTGGCCGCCCTGGTCCTGGCCGGGGCGGCCTGGCTGGTGGCGGTGGCCCTGCCCAACTGGGAGCGGCTCCGCACCGCCCTGCGGATCTGGCCGACGGTCGAGTACCTCGGGACCCCGGCGGCGATCGCCGGGCGGGTCGGGAGCTACCTGGCCGACTCCGACCAGGCCCTCGGGCGCAGCCTGCCCCTGCTGCTGGCGGCCGCCCTGGGACTGGCCGCGCTGGCCCGGCGCTGGTCCCGGCTGGAGCCGGCGGCCAGGGACACGCTGGTCATGGCGGCCCTGTGGGGGGTCGGGCTGTGGCTGGCGGTGCCGGTGGGGGACTACCTGCCCGGCCACTACACCGCCCCCAACCGCTACGTGGTCCCGGCCCTGCCCGGGCTGGCCGTCCTGGCCGGGTTCGGGCTGGCCGACCTGGCCGCCCTCGCCGGCCGCGCCCTGGGCCGGCGGCGGGCCGGGTGGGTGGCCGGGGTGACTGGGGTCCTGCTCGGGGTGGCGGTGGCCGCGCCCGGGGTCGCCCAGTACCTGGACGGGGCCAGGGGGAGCGGGCGCCTGCGCGAGCAGGGGCAGCGGGCCCTGGCCGCGACCCTGCCGGAGGACGCGGTGGTGTTCGGGGCCTACGCGCCGACCCTGCTGTTCGACACCCGGCTGGCCACGCTGACCCCGTGGCCGAGCGCCGACGCCAACGTCCGCGACCCGGTGGGGCGGCTGGGGGTGACCCACCTGCTGGTCGGCGACGGGCCGACCGACCCGACCGGGGAGGTGGCCGGCCTCACCGCCCGCCCGACCCGCCCCCGGCTGGCCCGCATCCCCTGGGGCGGCGGCCAGCTGGTCCTGTACGGCCCGTCGACCGGCATCGGGGCCGGGATTTCGCCGGGTGCCGCGATGATTGACTACGATCCTGTGGCAGATCCGTCCCGCCGGCCGTAGGTAGGTCCCGATGCCCCCTGACCCGTCCCAGCCCAAGGTCGTCGTGGTCATGCCCGCCTACAACGCCGCCCGGACGCTGGTCCGGACCTACCGCGACATCCCGCCGGGCGTGGTCGACCACGTCATCCTGGTCGACGACCTGTCCCGCGACGACACCGTGGCCGTGGCCGAGCTGCTCAACCTCCAGGTGGTGGTCCACCGCCAGAACCTCGGCTACGGGGGCAACCAGAAGACCTGCTACGACACCGCCCTGGCCGAGGGCGCCGACGTGGTCGTCATGCTCCACCCCGACTACCAGTACGACGCCACCCGCATCCCCGACCTGGTCGCCCCCATCCTGGCCGGCGAGGCCGACATGGTCCTCGGCAGCCGCTTCCTGGGCGACCCCCTGGCCGGCGGCATGCCCCGCTGGAAGTACGTGGCCAACCGGTTCCTGACCACCCTCCAGAACCGCGCCTACGACTTGCGCCTGTCCGAGTACCACACCGGCTTCCGGGCGTATTCCCGCAAGCTCCTGGAGACGATCGACTACCAGGCCAACTCCAACGACTTCGTCTTCGACCAGGAGCTGGTCGGCCAGGTCGTCCGGGCCGGCTTCCGCATCGCCGAGATCCCCGTCCCCACCCGCTACTTCGCCGAGGCCAGCTCGGTCAACTTCCGCCGCTCGGTCGTCTACGGCCTCTCCACCCTCCGCACCCTGGCCCGCCACCGCACCGCGGAGCGCTGATCCCGGGCGCCGTCGTCGGCGCTCAGCTGGGTTGAGCCGCCTGCAGGGGGCTGTGGACAGGCTGCGGCAGCTGGGTCACCTCCCGGATACGGTCACGGCCATGACCCAGGCATCCGGGTCGACCGGCACACGCTCGCGGCTGCTATCAGGCCTCGGTAACACCGAGACGCGCCCGGGGTCACCAGGCGCGTCTCGGCTCTCCGCCCCCTCCTCTGTTAGAAGCGCCAGGGGAGGGTGCACGTGCACGGGTCGGTGCGGTGCTTCTTCTGCTTCTTGGTCTTCTTGTGGTGCTTCTTGTGCTTCTTCTTGTGGTGGGTCTTGCCGTCGTGGTCGTCGACGGTGGGGACGGCGCA
>DATABK010000325.1:0-4723 GCA_036259695.1 Actinomycetes bacterium
CCGGCATTTCCCCGCCGACGCGTACCCCCACCTCGCCGATCTGACGATCGAGCACGTCCTGCTGCCCGGCTACGACTACGCGGACGAGTTCGCATTCGGGCTCGACCTGATCCTCGACGGCCTCGAGCGGGCCGCCTCGGCGCCGGACGGGACCGCGCCCCCTGGGCGAATTTCCCCTGGTCAGAACTCACGAGACCCCCGGTGACCGCGGGTTCGCGCTCTGCCTTCCCCTTACAGAGCGAGAGCCGTTGTATCACCGGGGGTCTCGTGTCGGGGAGCACGATCGCATGCGGGTTGGGGGGCGTCAACGGGAGCTGAAGCCGGCCTGTGGATGATCTTGGGGACAAGTCAGGCATGGGTGTTGACGGGTGCCGGGAAGGCTGTGGACAACCGGGGGACAACCCGGGGACGACCGGTCGAACGAGAAATTTCTTTCCATCCTCGACCTGCCGGGAAGGCTCCGCGGGTCCTGTGGACAGGAAAAAGTTGACGACGAGGTGTCACGACCTGGTGCGATACTCCGGGCGATGAGCGCATCGAAGGCACCCGACGCGAGTCGGCCACCGGTCAAGGTCGTCCGCAGCGCCCGGCGGCGCAAGACCGTCACCGCCTACCGGGAGGGGGAGACGGTGGTGGTCCTGCTGCCGGCCCGGATGAGCCGGCGGGAGGAGGACCACTGGGTGGCGACCATGATCGAGCGCCTGGAGCGGCGGGCCCACCGGGCCGTCCCCGGGGACGCCGAGCTGGAGCGGCGGGCGCGGTTGCTGGCCCGCCGGTACCTGGAGGGGATGGTCGAGCCGCGCTCGGTCCGCTGGGTCGGGAACATGCGGTCCCGCTACGGGTCCTGCACCCCCGACGACGGCACCATCCGCCTCTCCGACCGCCTCGCCCCCTGGCCGCCCTGGGTGCGGGACTACGTGCTCGTCCACGAGCTCGCCCACCTGGCCGTGCCCGACCACTCACCCGCGTTCTGGCGCCTGGTCGACCGCTACCCGCTGTCCGAGCGGGCCCGCGGGTTCCTGATCGCCAAGGGAATGGAGGACGACGCGGACTAGCGGGGCCGCTCGCCGGGACCGTCCCCGGGCCCACCGCCGGCGTCCTGGCCGTCCCCAGGCCCATCGGTGCCCGAGTCCTGCCCCGTCCCAGGGTCCTCGTCCCCGTCGCCCCGGTCGCGCTCCTCCGCCTCCAGGAGGGTGCGGAGGCCCTCGTCCAGGTCGACCTCCTCGCCGCCGATCAGGCCCACCCGCTCCAGCCAGCGGCCGGGGACGTCCAGCTCCTCGGCCGTGGGCAGGTTCTCCGGGTGGACCCAGACCCGGTCGAGGCCGTCGATGTCGGTGGCCCCGAGGACCTCCCGGCAGAACCGCTCGCCCCTGGCCGCGGCCGCCCGGTCGGGGTCGGCCCGGAGCAGCAGGGCGAACAGGCGGGCGGGGGACTGGGCGTCGGCGTCGCGGCGGGCGACCGCGGCCTCGATGGCCCCCAGCCCGGGCAGGCGACCCTCAAGGGCCCGGCCGGCGATGACCACCGCATAGCCGGCCGTCAGGGCGAGCAGGGACTCGAGGCGCCCGGTGGCCGCCTGGAGGGCGGCGCTGGGCGGGCCCAGCAGCCCCTCGCCCCCGCCGGTCAGCAGCTCCTGGAGGGCCTCGGGGTTGGCCATGTCCATCGACTGCAGCCGGTCCATCATCTGGGAGGCGTCGGGCTCGGTCTGGAGGGCGACCTCGTCCACCGCCCGGCGCAGCTGCTCGGACAGCCAGGGCACCCCGGCCAGCAGGCGCTGCCCGGCCACCTGGTGGCAGGCCAGCCAGAGCCGCAGCTGGTCCCCGGGCAGGTCGGCCGACCGCTCGAAGTCGGCCACGTTCTCGGGGACGAGCAGGATCTTGGCCGGGTCGGGAGCCGGCATGGCCAGTTCGTACTGGCCGAGCACGGAGCGGGCGAGCTGGCCGACCAGGGTGCCGACCTGGAGGCCGGCGACCAGCCCGCCGACCCGCTCCATCATGTCGCCGATCCCCGGCGGCCCCATGCCGGCGCCGGTGCCGAGGGCCTCGGCAACCCGGCGGGCCCCAGGCTCGACCAGGGGAGCGAAGCCGCCCAGGACGGCCTCGGCCCAGTCGGGCCGGATCACCGGCCGGGCCGCCAGGGCCACCCCGGGCGCGGGCAGGCTGGTCACCGGGTCGATCCAGAGCTCGGCCAGGCGCAGGCGGTCGTCCCAGGAGCGGGCCTCGCCCGGGTCGGGAGCGGCCGCCGGCCTCGGCAGCTGGGGCATCATCCCCAGGTCGTCGGCCCCGGCCGCCGTGGCCACCGCCACCTGCCGGGCCAGCTCCCAGTTGACCGGCCCGCTGGCGGTCGCCATCAGCCTGGCGAACTCCCGGAACAACGGGATCCGCCCGAAGAAATCAGCGCTGCCAGGGCCCTCGCTCATACGCTCATGCTACCCGCGGGATGCCGCTAGGCGGACGGCTAGAACCCGCCTCCTGCGGGTAGCCTGGGCCCCTCCGGACGGCAGGCAGGAAAGGTGAGGATTCCCCTTGGCTCGCACGGTTGCGTTGGTCGGGGCGCTGCACCCGGCGGCGAGGGAGCTGGCGCTGGCGCTGGAGGACGACCCCGAGGTCGAGCGGGTGCTGGGGCTGTCCAGGCACGAGCCGCCGCTGCTCGGGCCCAAGTTCGAGTTCGTCCAGGCCGGGCCGGGCGACCCGGCCTTCGCCGCCGCCCTGGCCGGGGTGGAAACCCTGGTCCTCTTCCCGCTGATCGACGCCGCCGACCGCAACGAGGACGGCCGCCGGGCCCGGGTGCTCGACGGGACCCGGCGCGCCCTGGAGGCCGCCGCCGGCGCGACCACGGTGGTGCTCTGGTCCAGCGGCGTCGTCTACGGCGCCCACCCCGACAACCCGGTCCCGATCCCCGAGACCCAGCCGACCCGGCCCAACCCCGAGTTCCCGGCCGCCGGCGTCCTCGCCGAGAGCGAGCGGGTGGCCCTGGAGGCGACCGACGGCGACGGCCAGGCCGGCCCGGCGGTGGTCGTGCTGCGCGGGGCCGGGGTGTGGGCACCCTCCTGGGGGACCTTCCTGGCCCGCAGCCTGATGGCTCCGGCCATGGTCGCGGTCCGCGGCCAGGACCCGCCGCTGCAGTGCCTGGCCCCCGCCGACGCCGTCTCGGCCCTGGCCCTGGCCACCTCGGGCCGGCTCCGGGGTGTCTACAACGTGGCCCCCGACGACTGGGTCGGCGCCAAGGACGCGGCCCGGGCGGCCGGCCGGCGCCGGCTTGAGGTGCCCCAGGGGGTCGCCCAGTCCAGCGCCGAGCGGCTGTGGCAGGCCGGCATGTCGGCCGCGACCGCGGGCGAGCTGGCCTTCCAGACCCACCCCTGGGTGCTCGACAACGCCAAGCTCCGCCAGGCCGGCTGGGCGCCCACCCGCTCCAGCGCGGAGGCGTTCGCCGAGGCCGGCGGCCAGAAGCCCGAGGGCGTCCTGGTCGGCGGCGTCCAGATCCGCCGCAGCGACGTCGTCCGGGGCGCGGCCGCCACCCTCGCCCTGGCCGCCGCCGTGGCCGTGGCCCGCCGCCAGGCCAAGGCCTCGCGCTCGGCCCGGACGGCCACCCGGCGCCCGACCCCCGGCCGCCGCCCCACCAGCCCCATGTAGCCAACCCGGGCCCCGCGACCCGCCCGGGCGGTGCGACAATCCAGGTGGAACTCTCGACTCCCGGAGGTGCCGGTGCGGCAGCGCGTGACCGCCGTCGCCGGCGTCGTGGCCCTCGTCGGCCTCGTCTTCGCCCTCAACTTCTACCAGCTGCCGGTGGTCGCGCTCAGCCCCGGCCCCATGGAGGACGTGCTGGCCCGCCTCAAGATCGAGGGCTCGCCGGTCTACGACTCCGAGGGCAAGCTCTACCTGACCTCGGTCGGGATCGACGACAACGTCCGCTTCTACGAGGCCCTGCTGGACATGGCCAACCGCGACGTCCAGCTCGTCCCCCGGGCCCGCCTGTACCCCGACGACCAGGACTCGACCGAGATCGACGAGGAGAACGCCCTCCTCATGGACCGGTCCAAGGAGACGGCCACCGTGGTCGCGCTGCGGGAGGTCGGCTACAAGATCGAGCCCTCCGGGGTGCAGGTCACCCAGGTCGTCTCCGGCGCCCCGGCCGACGGCAAGCTCCGGGCCGGCGACGAGATCCTCGCCGCCGACGGCCGCGCCGTCGACAGCTCCGAGGAGCTCCGCAAGGCGATCACCAGCCACAAGCCGGGCGAGAAGGTCGCCTTCCGGGTCGAGCGCGACAAGGACGAGAAGACCGTCTCGGTGGAGGTCCAGGAGGTCGAGAACCAGCCCCGGGTCGGGATCCTGCTCCGCGACCTGTTCCCCGACCTGCCGGTCAAGGTGACGATCGAGACCCAGAACAACATCGGCGGCCCCTCGGCCGGGCTGATGTTCACCCTGTCGATCATCGAGAAGCTGACCCGCGAGGACCTCACCGGGGGCCGCCGGATCGCCGGGACCGGGGAGATCGCCCTCGACGGCAGCGTCCTGCCGGTCGGCAGCGTCGACGAGAAGCTGATCTCGGTCCACCGCCTCGGGGTGACGACCTTCCTGATCCCGGCCGAGAACTGCCCCGGGGTCCTCGGCAAGGTCCCGGACGGCCTGCGCCTGGTCAAGGTGGCGAAGATCGACGACGCCCTGCGGTTCCTGCGCGACCCCAAGGCCGCCGAGACCGCCGCGGGGTGCTAGGGACCGGTCCTCCC
>DATABK010000326.1:0-2354 GCA_036259695.1 Actinomycetes bacterium
GTCCTGGTCGGTGGTCCACAGGTGCGGGGAGACACGCAGCGACGACCCCCTGACCCCGGCGAACACCCCGGCCTCGGCCAGGGCCCCGGCCACGGCCGTACGGGCCTGGCCGGGCAGCCCGATGCCGAGCATGTGCGGGACCCGGTCGCTGGTCGTCAGGGGGAGGCCGAGGGCCTCCACCTCGCGCTGGATGCGGCCGGTGACCTGCCCCAGGGTGGCCGAGATGCGCGGGACCTCCCAGGCGAGCAGCTGGCGGAGGGCGGCCACGGCCATCGGGGTGGTCTCGAAGTGGGTCCGCTGGCCGACGTCGAAGCGGCGGGCCCCCGGCTGGTAGCGGTCCTGGTAGTCGACCAGGGCGCCGAAGTCCTCGGACCCGAGGCGCGAGATCCAGTTCTCCTCCAGGGGGACGCCGTCGCGGTGCTGCCCGGCGACGTACAGGTAGCCGAGGGCGAAGGGGCCGAGCAGCCACTTGTAGCCGACCGTGACCAGGTAGTCGGGCTGGATCGCGGCCAGGTCGAGCGGCATCGCCCCAAGGGCCTGGCTGGCGTCGACCACCAGGGCGGCCCCGGCCTCGCGGGCCCGGGCGCCGATCGCGGCCAGGTCGACCGACCCGCCGTCGGTCCAGTGGGTGGCCAGGACGGCCGCCACCGCGGTCCGCTCGTCCAGGGCCTCCAGCACGGCCTCGCCCCAGGTCTGGCCGTCCTGGCGCTCCACCGTGACCAGGTCGGCCCCGGTGCGGCCGGCGAACCGCCGCCAGGTGTACCGGTTGGAGGGGTAGTCCTCGGCCAGGACGAGGATCCGCTGGCCCGGGCCGGCGGTCAGGTTGGCCGCGGCCACGGCCAGGCCGTAGCTGGTCGCCGGGACCAGGGCGACGCCCTCGGGGTCGACCCCGGCCAGCCGGGCGAACAGCGAACGGCGCTCCTCGGCCCCGGTGAACCAGTCGTCGCTGGTGATCGTCCACGGCCGGGCCCGGCGGCCCAGGGCGATCGCGGCCGCCTCGGCCGAGGCCCGCAGCTGGGGGGCGAGGCTGGCGCAGTTGAAGTAGGCGACGTCGTCGGGGATGTCGAACAGCTCCCGCTGGGCGGGAAGCGGCCGCGGAGGGCCCGTCGGGTCGGCGGCACGGCGGTCGGCTGACGGCATACGGTAAGTATCCGCCACGGGCGATCACGGAAGGAGCGGGGCCATGACCACGACCACTGACTCGGCGGCCGCGGACGAGGCCGGGCGGCGCGACGCCCTGGCCGAGCGGCTGTTCAAGAGCATGATCGAGGCCACCGAGCTGGCCAGCGTCTGGCTGGGCCTGCGGCTGCACCTGTACAAGGCCCTGGCCGACCAGGGGCCGGCGACCGTGGTCGAGCTGGCCGAGCGGGCCGGCATCGACGCCCGCTACGCCCGCGAGTGGCTGGAGCAGCAGGCGGTGGCCGGGCTGCTGGAGGTCGAGGACGCCGCCGCCGACGCCGAGACCCGCCGCTTCCGGCTGCCCCAGGCCCACGCCGAGGTCCTGCTGGACGCCGACCACCCCGCCCACGCCGGGGCCACCGCCTGGTGGATGGGCAGCCTGGCCGAGGTGCTGCCCCGGATCCCGGGCATCTACCGCTCCGGCGAGGGTCTCCCCTACCCCGAGTACGGGGCCGACGCCCGGCTGGCCATCGCCAACTTCAACCGGCCCATGTTCGTCAACGACCTGGCCGGCTGGTTCGCGGGCGTGCCCGAGCTCCAGGCCCGCCTGGCGGCCTCCGGTGCCCGGGTGCTGGACGCCGGCTGCGGGATCGGCTGGTCGAGCATCTCGCTGGCCAGGGCGTACCCGTCGCTGCGGGTGGACGGGATCGACTCCGACGAGGCCTCCATCGCCGAGGCCGAGCGGCTGGCCGCCGAGGCCGGGGTCGACGACCGGGTGCGGTTCCAGCGGCTGGACGCGGCCGAGCTGGGGGCGGCCGGCGGGGGCGGCTACGACGCCGCCTTCATCTTCGAGGCCCTGCACGACATGGCCCGACCGGTCGAGGCCCTCGAGGCCATCCGGGCCCTGCTGGCCGACGGCGGCGTCGTGGTCGTGGCCGACGAGAAGGTCGCCGAGACCTTCACCGCCCCCGGCGACGAGATCGAACGGCTGAACTACGGATTCAGCTTCTGGCACTGCCTGCCGGCCAGCCGGGCCGAGACCCCGTCGGTGGCCGCCGGCACCGTCCTGCGCCCGGCCACGGTGCGGGAGTGGGCCGAGCGGGCCGGCTTCGCCAGCCTGCGGGTGCTGCCGGTCGACAACGACTTCTGGCGCTTCTACGAGCTGGCCGGCTGACCCTCGGCTGGCCGGGCGTGCGCATGCTGGTTCCAGGGACGCCGGCCACAGGGGCCGGTGT
>DATABK010000327.1:0-2345 GCA_036259695.1 Actinomycetes bacterium
ACCTGGTCGCCAAGATCAAGACCACTGGCGTGAAGGCCATCTTCTCGGAGACCTCGCTGCCGCCGCGGGCGGCCGAGACGATCGCCCGCGAGGCCGGGGTCAGGGTCGTGACCGGCTCCGACGCCCTCTACGGGGACGGCCTGGGGCCGCCCGGGTCCGACGGCGACACCTACCTGAAGATGATCCGGCACAACACCAGGACGATCGTGAGCAACCTCAGTGGCAGCTGACCCCGACGGCCGGCCGGTCCTTCTCCTGCGGCAGGCGACCGTGGCCTACGAGCGCGAGCCGGTCATCGGGGGGGTCGACGGGGAGGGGGCGGCCGGCCAGTCGGTCGCCCTCATCGGCCCCAACGGGGCCGGCAAGTCGACCCTCATCCGGGCCGTGCTCGGCCTGGTCCCGCTGACCGGCGGGACCATCCAGGTGCTGGGCCGCCCACCCCAGGCGGCCCGCCGCCAGGTCGCCTACGTGCCCCAGGCCGACACCCTGGACGCCGAGTTCCCGGTGTCGGCCCTCCAGGTGGTGCTGATGGGGCGCTACCCGCGGATCGGCTGGTTCCGGCGGCCGGGGGCGGCCGACCGGCAGGCGGCCGCCCGGGCCCTGGCCGAGGTCGGCCTGGCCGAGCGGGGCTCGGCCCGGTTCGGGACCCTGTCCGGCGGCCAGCGACAGCGGGTCCTGCTGGCCAGGGCGATCGCCCAGGAGCCGCGGCTGCTGCTGCTGGACGAGCCGTTCAACGGGGTCGACGCCCTCTCCCAGGACCTGCTGCTGGCCGCCCTGGCCCGGCTGCGGTCGGCCGGGGCGGCGGTCGTCATGGCCACCCACGACCTCGGCCTGGCCCACCTGGCCTGCGACGAGGTCTGCCTGCTGAACCGACACCAGATCGGCTTCGGGCCGATCGGCACCACCCTCACCCCCGAGCTGCTGCGGGCCACCTACGGCGGCCAGGCCCTCCAGCTCCGCGGCGACGGGGTCATCGTGGCCCGGCCATGAGACGGAGGGGTCCGGGGAACCCCAAGGGGGTGCCCCGGTGAATCTGCTCGAGCCCTTCACCATCCCCTACATGCAGCGCGCCCTGGTCGAGATGCTGGTGCTGGGCGCCCTGGCCGGGGCCGTCGGGGTCCTGGTCGTGCTGCGCCGCCTGGCCTTCGTCGGCGACGCCCTCACCCACACCGTCTTCCCCGGGGTGGTGATCGCCCACCTCCTCGGCCGGTCGCTGCTGCTCGGCGCCCTGGCCTTCGGGGTCCTGACGGCGGTGCTGCTGACCGGGCTGGGTAGCCACCGCCGGGTCGGCAACGACGCCGCCCTGGCCATCCTGCTCACCTCGTTCTTCTCCCTCGGGGTGGTGCTGATCTCCCGGACCCGGGGGTTCACCGCCGACCTGACCGTGTTCCTGTTCGGCCGGGTCCTGGCCGTGGACCGGACCGACCTGATCCAGACCCTGGCCGTCGCCGCCGTGGCCGCCGCCGTCCTGGCGGTGCTCCACAAGGAGCTGGTCCTGCGGGCCTTCGACCCCGAGACGGCCGCGGCCATGGGCTACCGGACCCGCCGGCTCGACCTCGTCCTCAACCTGCTCATCGCCCTTGTCGTGGTGGCGGCGGTCGAGGCCGTGGGCACGGTCCTGGTGATCGCCCTGATCGTGGTCCCGGCGGCCGCGGCCCGGCTGCTGGCGGACAGGGTGGCGGCCATGACCGCCCTGGCCTGCCTGCTCGGGGCGGCCGGGGGCTGGCTGGGGCTGGCCGTCAGCTACGAGGTCTCGGTCGACCACGATCTCCGGTTGGCCGCCGGGGCCACCATCGTGGTCGTGCTGGTCGGGCTGTTCCTGGTCGCCGCCGCCGTGGCCCCGCTGCGCCGGCGCCTGGCCGCGGCGGGGTCGCGATGAGCCTCCTCGACCTCTTCGGGGACGGGTTCGCCCGCCGGGCCCTGCTGGAGGCGGTCATGGTCGGCGGGCTCTGCGGCGCCGTGGGCGTGCACGTGCTCCTGCGGCGGCTGCCCTTCTTCACCATGGCCCTCGGCCACGCCACCTTCCCCGGGGTCGTCCTGGCCTCCCTGCTCGGGGTCAGCCTGTTCGCCGGGGCGGCCGCCTTCGGGGCCGTGGTGGTGGTCGTCGTCGCCCTGCTGGGGGCCCGCGACCGGGTCGACGACACCAGCGCCGTCGGCGTGACCCTGTCGGGGGCGTTCGCCCTCGGGGTGCTGCTGCTGTCGGCCCAGGCCGGCTTCTCCCGCGACCTGACCGCCTACCTGGTCGGGTCGATCGTCACCGTGCAGGCCGGCGACCTGGTGCCCGACGACCTCGTGATCGAGATGACCAGGGACCGGATGGTCGAGGCCAACGAGGAGGGCGGGTA
>DATABK010000328.1:0-6150 GCA_036259695.1 Actinomycetes bacterium
GGCGAACTCGGTCAGGTAGCCGGCGTCGGTCCGCGACCCGTCCTCGGCGGTCACCCCGCCGGTGGCCACGCCGGCCGACTTGGCCGTCCGGGTCGCGGCGACCATCTGCTCGATGACCGCGGCCCGGTCCAGGCGGCCGCGGAACTTGTTGACGATCATCTGGTCCGAGGTCGAGATCGACAGGTTGAGGTGCTCGAGGCCGAGCGGCAGGGAGGCCTCGACGTCGCCGGGCACCGCCCGCGTCCAGCCGGACAGCCGGAGGTCGCCGAACGCGCCCGCCTTGGCCAGGGCCAGGTTGGCTTGCAGGTAGGGCACCTCGTGGAACAGGAACGGGAAGCCGGCCTCGGACTGGGTGACGCCGAGCCTCCCCAGGTAGAAATTCACCATCGTCTTGCCGAACTTGGACAGGTTGACCCGGGCCGTCTGGACGCCGTCGCGGTTGGTCACGTCGAGGAAGTGGATCCGTGGCATGGGCCTGCCTCTCGTCGCGGTCCTGCGCTCGCTCTCAGCTTGACAGTGGATTTGCTAATTCTCAATATTGATCAATATGGCAGCTCGGCGGAACGAGCGGCGGTTGAGCACCGCCGAGGCGGCGGCGCGGCTGGGGGTGAAGCCGGCGACGCTGTACGCGTACGTGAGCCGCGGGCTACTGGGGCGCGAGCGCGCACCCGACGGGCGGACCAGCACCTTCGACCCGGCCGAGGTCGACCGGCTGGCCCGCCCCGGCCGCGCCCGTCGGGGCCGCCGGCCGGCCACCGACCTGGTCGTCCCCTCGGCCCTGACCGCCATCGACCAGGGTCTCCCCTGGTACCGGGGCCTGGCCGCCACCGACCTGGCCGGCACCCGCAGGTTCGAAGAGGTCGCCGAGTGGCTCTGGACCGCCCTCCTCCCCGCCCCGGCGCCCTCTCCCACCGAGGCCGGCCCACCGATCGGGCCCGGCGGCCCGGCGCCGTGGCGCGCGGGCGAGGCGGCCCTCAAGGCCGGCCGCCAGGCCCAGGCCGCCCTCCCGGAGGCCGCGCTGCCGCTGGAGCGGATCCGGGTGATCGCCGCCGCCCTCGCCGCCGGCGACGAGCTCCGCCTGGAGCTCCACCCCGCGGCCGTGACCGCCGCCGGCCGGTCGCTGATCGCCGGCCTGGTCGACTGCCTCCCCCCGGCCGCCCCGGTGGAGCCCACGGGCCCTGGTGCCGGTTCGATCGCCGCCCGCCTGTGGCGCGGGCTGTCGGCCGCCGACCCGGCGGCGGGCCTGGTCGGGGTGCTCGACGCCGCGCTGGTGCTGCTGGCCGACCACGAGCTGGCCGCGTCGACGGTGGCCGCCCGGGTGGCCGCCTCGGTCAGAGCCGACCCGTACGCGGTGGTGTCGGCCGGGCTGGCCACGGTCAGCGGGACCCTCCACGGCGGAGCGTCGCTCGGGATCGAGGCCCTACTGGACGAGATCGACCGGCCCGAGCAGGCGGCGACCGTGGTCGGCGCCCGGCTCCGGCGCGGCGAGCGCCTCCGCGGCTTCGGCCACCGCCTCTACCCGGACGGCGACCCGCGCGCCCGATACCTCCTCACCCGCCTCCGCGCCACGGCCGCCGGGTCGCCCCGCATGGAGGTCGTGAACGCCCTCCTGGCGGCCACCACCCATCGCGGCCTTCCCCAGCCGAACGTCGACCTCGCCCTCGCCGCCCTCGCCCACGTCACCACCATGACCCGCGGCGCCGCCGAAGCCATCTTCGCCATCGCCCGCACCGCCGGCTGGATCGCCCACGCCCTCGAGGAATACGACCGCAACACCCCCATCCGCCCCCGCGCCGTCTACACCGGTCCCCCGCCAGGGTCATGACGGCGGGCGTCCGGTACCGTTCGTTCGGTGGCCCTGGGTGGTAGCCCGTCCGGGTACGCCGTGCACGTGTGGTGCCAACCGGTGGAGGCGGCAGTTCTGGCTGACGGGCGCAACAGCGGCCGGCAGGACTTGGTGGCCGAGGCGGACCGCCACCCGGTGGTCGCGCTCCTCCCCCTCGACCTTCTGGCCAGCGACCATGGGTGAGCTCGATGACCCGGTGGTGGTCGAGCTTCCCCTTCGGGGCGAGTGGTCGGTCGAGCGGACCCCGGCGGACCGGATCCCCAGCCACGGCACCGACCTGCTCGGACAGCGGTACGCCTACGACCTGGTCCGCACCGACCACCGCCCCGGGTTCCATCTGCACCCGGCGGGGACCCTGCGTGGGTTGGTGCTCGGTGGGCGGACGCGGGACAGCTACGGCTGGGGACAGCCGGTCCATGCCGCCTTGGACGGTGTGGTTGTCCAGGCCGTGGACGGCGTGGCCGAGCGACAGTGGCTCCACCTGGTACGGGAGTCCTGGATGGCGGTGAAGACCACGGTGGCCTTCGCGCGGCGAGGGCTGGACCCGGCCCGGCTTGCCGGCAACCACGTGATCATGGAAACCGCCGGGACCTACGCGCTGTACGCCCACCTGGCCCCGGGCAGCGTCGCCGTCACCAGGGGCCAGCAGGTCCGCGCCGGCGCGGTGATCGGGCGGGTCGGCCACACCGGGAACTCGACCGCTCCGCACCTGCACTTCCACCTGATGGACTCGGCCGACCCGTTGCAGGCACGGGGCATCCCGTGTGCCTTCGCGGCCTACCTGGCCGAGCGCGACGGGCAGTGGCGGCGCGTCGAGCGCGGCATCCCCCACCGGCGCGAGCGCATCCGCTCGGTCTTCTAGGGTCCTGGCTCGCCTCAACGGCAGGCCGAGGGCGTCGGCCAGAGGTCGAGCCAAGCTTGTCCTGCCCGCGGCCGGAGGGCCGGTGACCAGGACGAGCACGGCGGTCACGACCCCGGCGACCCCGGCACCCGACCCCGTTACTTGGCGCGGGCGAGGGCTGGGGTGGGAACCGGCAGGTTCGGTAGGTGGAGGCGGCGGGGCCAGAGGCTGGAGGGGTGGCGGCGGGAACGGCGGCGGGAACGCACGGCGCGGGCGACGACGACCGTGGCGACCACGGCGCCGGCGGAGCCGGCGGCAAGGATGCGGGGGTCGGTGACGCCGGTGCGGCGGCGGCCGATGGCGATCAGGATGCGCTCGAGGGTGCCGTCGGCGGGGTCGACCTCGAGGCTGGCCATGGCGGCGAGGGCCTGGCCGAGGCGGCTGTAGGCGGCGGCCTCGGTGGCGCAGCGGGCACAGTCGGCGACGTGCTCGGCCCGGATGCGGAGCTCGAACAGGGTCAGCTCGTCAGCCCGGGCGGGGAGCAGGGGGCGGATGTCGTGGCAGTTCGTCATGACCGCCGCCCGGTTGCTCGGCGGCGGCCGGCGAGGGCGACGACCTGGCCCCCTTCGCTGGCCTCCAGCTCCGCCTTGAGCCGCTCGCGTGCCCGGAACAGGCGCACCTTGACCGCACCCGGCGTCAGCCCCATCGCGTTCGCCACCTCTTCGGTCGACTGGCCGTAGACGTCGCGGAGCACGAGTACCTGCCGCTGCCCCTCGGGCAGCTCGGCGACCAGCCGCTCCAGGCGGCGGGCGAGGGCGATCGCCTCGGCCCGCTCGGCCGGCTCGGGCGCGGGGTCGCGGGTGTCGGCGGGCACCGCCGCCCCCTCGACCGCGAACCGCCGCGTGCGGCGCTTCAGCGTGCTCATGGCCACGTTCGTCGTCACCCTGTTCAGCCAGGTGGAGAAGGAGGCTTCGTGCCGGAAGCCGCCCAACTTGCGCACCACCCGGAGATAGACGTCCTGGGTCACGTCGGCGGCGTCGTCCGGGTTGCCCACCAGCCGGAGCGCGCAGGTGTACACGCTGCGGTGCGTTCGGCGCACGAGCTCCTCGAGCGCCCAGCGGTCACCGGCCTGGGCGGCCTCGACGAGTTCCCGGTCGACCTCCACCTCGGTCCCCTTCCACGTCCCCTTAGACCCCGAACCCCGCCCTCCGGTTACCGGTGCCGGTGATAGCCCCGGAACCCTCGGGTCAGGAGGTCGGTGCGGCCCTTCCAGCGCCTGAGGAAACGATCGTAGTTCTTTCTGGACTCGCGGTCCCGCTGCCCCGGATCGGTGTCGTGGAAACCTCGGTGCCGGTGCCGGGTCGCAGGAACCTCGACCCGCGTGGCCCGGTAGCCGAGGGCGCGGACGGCGAAGGAGTAGTCGAGGTCGGCGTTGCGGTAGTAGCGGTCCCTGGGATCGACCTGGACCCTGGCCGCCAGCGCCCGGGGGACGGCGAGCAGGTAGCCCTCGACGGCGTCGACCTCGGGGCCGTCGTCGGCCTCGAAGTCGAGCATCGAGGTGGTGGTCACTCCCCAGCCGCCGGCCAGGCCGGTGCCCGGCTGGTCGAGGGCGGCCAGCAGCGGGCCGAGCAGGTCGCCGCGGGCCTCGACGTGCGGGTCGAGCCAGACCAGCACCCGGCCGAGGGCCTGGCCCATGCCCAGGTTCATGGAGGCGCCGAAGCCGATCGCCGGGTCGAGGTGCAGGACCTGGACGTGCGGATCGTGGGCGGCCAGGCCCTCGAGGGCCCGGCCGGTCGCCTCGCCGGCCCCGTCGTCGACGAGCAGGACCTCGTAGCCGAGGTGGCGGTGGTGGGCGGCCAGGGCCCGGGTCGCCCTGGCCACGTCCTCGGGCCAGCCGGCGACATGGACGACCACCGAGACCTCGCCCCGGTCGGGCTCGTCCCACCGCGACGCCAGGGCGGCCGGGTCGACCGTCTGGTAGGGCGGCGCCGGGTCCAGCACGGGCCCATCCGTGGTGTCCCGGACCAGCCAGCCGGCCTGGCGGAGCTGGTCCCGGATCGCGTCGGCGGTCGCGAAGTCCCGCCGCTCCCGGGCCGCCAGCCGCTGGTCAAGCAGGTCGCGGACCTCGGGGTCGGGCTCCGTCATCGGGCTACAGCTCCAGTTCGGCCTCGCCCTTGCTGAGGACCTTTTCGCCCTTTTCGTCCTCGGCGTGGAAGCGGATCAGGATCCGGTGGCCGTCGACCTCGGCGACCTCGCCCTTGGCGGTGAGGGTCTGGCCGGGCTCGATCATGGCCGAGAAGCGGACCCGGAGTCGCTTGACCGCGGCCGGGTCGCCGGCCCAGCCGCTGACCATGCGGGCGGCGACGCCCATGGAGTACATGCCGTGGGCGATCACCCCGGGCAGCCCGACGGCCTTGGCGACTTCGTCGTTCCAGTGGATCGGGTTGAAGTCGCCGGAGGCGCCGGCGTAGCGGACCAGGTCCAGGCGCTCGATGGTCTCGGCGACCTCGGGCAGGGTGTCGCCGGGTCGCACCTCGGCCAGCTTGACCCGGGGGCTCATGTGCGGCGCTCGCGTGGTGGCGCGGTGCCCCGCGACAGCAGGGTCCCCCGGACCAGGCAGACGGGCTCGCCGTCCTCGGTGGTGATCTCGGTCTCGAGGGTGAGCAGCTCGTGGCGGCCCTTGGCCTCGGCGGCGGCGACCTTGCCGGTGGCCAGCAGCCGGTCGCCGGCCCGGATCGGCCGGTGGTAGACGAACTCCTGCTCGCCGTGGACGACCCTGGAGTAGTCCAGGCCCAGCTCCGGGTCGCCGTAGACCACCTGGCCGGCCCGGAGCGACAGCACGACCGCGAAGGTTGGGACGGCCGGGATGTCGGGGTGCCCGGCGGCCCTGGCCGCGGCCTCGTCGTGGTAGAGCGGGTCGGTCTCCCCGACCGCGATCGCGAACTCGCGCAGCTTCTCCCGGCCGACCTCGTAGCTGACGGCCGGGTACGCCTTGCCCACCAGGGCCTGGTTCAGCGCCATGTCAGCGTCAGCGCGTCTCCCGGTGGGCGGTGTGGCGCCCACACCAGCGGCAGTACTTCTTGAGCTCGACGCGGTCGGGGTCGTTCCGCTTGTTCTTCCTGGTCGTGTAGTTGCGGTGCTTGCAGACGGTACAGGCCAGGGTGATGGTGGGCCGGATGTCGGTGGTCGCCATGGAGGTTCCTTCCTGCAGGCAGCGTAAAGCTCGATCCTACCTTGAGGATCCGTGCGGGCTCCGCCCCTACTTGAGGATTTTGATGACGCGGCCGGCGCCGACGGTCCGGCCACCCTCGCGGATGGCGAACCGCAGCCCCTCGGCCATGGCGATCGGCTGGATCAGCTTGACCGTCATCTCGGTGTTGTCCCCCGGCATGGCCATCTCGGTCCCCTCGGGCAGGGTGACCTCCCCGGTGACATCGGTGGTCCGGAAGTAGAACTGGGGCCG
>DATABK010000329.1:0-3548 GCA_036259695.1 Actinomycetes bacterium
ACCTCGCCGGGGTGGTCTACGTCAGAATGGTCCTGGAACGGCTCGGCCATCGGGCCGGGGACGGCTCCTAGCGGAGGCCAGGAGCCCGGCCGCCCCGAAGGCCACGCGTCCCCAGGCAGGGCGCCGGAGAGAGACAAGGAGCCAACTCCCCATGGCGACAACCGTCTCGCGCTCCCAGCCAGGCCGTCTCGGCCGGAGCGGCCGGTGAAGGCGGTGATCATGGCCGGCGGGGAAGGCACCCGCCTGCGGCCACTCACCGCCAACCAGCCCAAGCCGATGCTCCCGGTGGGCAACCGCCCGATCATGGAGCACATCGTCAGGCACATCCGGGACCACGGGTTCAAGGACATCGTGGTCACCGTGCAGTTCCTGGCCAGCCAGGTCCGCAACTACTTCGGCGACGGCTCCGACATGGACGTCGACCTGGCCTATGCCACCGAGCCGACCCCCCTGGGCACGGCCGGCAGCGTCCGCAACGCCGCCGAGATGCTCCGCGAGACCTTCGTGGTCATCTCCGGGGACGCCCTCACCGACATCGACCTGGACCAGGTCGTCGGCTTCCACCGCCAGCGCGGCGCCCTGGCCACCGTCGTCCTCAAGCGGATGCCCAACCCGCTCGAGTTCGGCATCGTCATCACCACCGAAGACGGCCGCATCGAGCGGTTCCTCGAGAAGCCCCACTGGGGCCAGGTCTTCTCCGACACCATCAACACCGGCATCTACGTGCTCGAGCCCGAGGTGTTCGAGCACATCCCGGACGGCCAGCCGTCCGACTTCGCCGGCGACGTCTTCCCCAAGCTGCTCAGCCAGGGCGCGCCGCTGTTCGGGTTCGTGGCCGACGGCTACTGGGAGGACGTCGGCAGCCTCGAGGCCTACCAGCGCGCCCACCAGGACATCCTCGACGGCCGGGTCAAGGTCGACGTGCCCGGGTTCCAGGTCCGGCCCGGGGTCTGGCTGGGGGAGGGAGCCGAGCTCGACCCCGACGCCGTGCTGACCGCGCCCGTCCTCATCGGCGACTTCACCAAGGTCGAGGCGGGCGCCCGCCTGCGCGAGTACACGGTGGTCGGCTCGGGCGTGATCGTGAAGCGCGACGCCTTCCTGCACCGGGCGATCGTGCACGACAACGCCTACATCGGGCCCGCGACCAGCCTGCGCGGCTGCGTGGTCGGGCGCAGCGCCGACGTCAAGCAGGGCGGCCGGGTCGAGGACGGCGTGGTCGTTGGCGACAACGCCGACATCGGTCACAACGCTATCCTTCAGCCTAATGTAAAGATATATCCCTACAAGACGGTCGAACCCGGCGCCATCGTCACCAAGTCCATCATCTGGGAAGGCCGGGGCGCCCGCGGCCTCTTCGACGAGCACGGCGTCACCGGCATCGGCAACGTCGACCTGACCCCCGAGATGGTCCTGCGGGTGGCCACCGCCTTCGGCTCGACCCTCAAGAAGGGGTCGAGGGTCACCCTGGGCCGGGACGCCAGCCGGGTCTCCCGGGCCCTGAAGCGGGCCATCATCGCCGGGCTGAACTCGGCCGGGGTGACCTGTGAGGACCTGGAGCTGGCACCAGCCCCGTCGGTGCGGTTCTCGGCCTCCCGGATGGGCGCCTCGGGCGGCATGTACGTGCGCACCTCGCCCCGGGACAGCCAGTCGGTCGAGCTGGCCGTGTTCGGCGGCGACGGCAGCGACGTCGACGAGGGGACCCGGCGCCGGATCGAGCGCACCTATTACAGGGAGGAGTTCCGCCGCGCCTTCGGGCAGGAGATGGGGGAGCTGCGCTACCCGCCGAGGGCGGTCGAGCACTACGCCGTCGCCCTCGTCCACAGCCTGGACGAGGCGGTCGTCCGCCACCGCGGCTTCAAGGTGGTGCTGGACGCCGGCGGCGGGACGGCCTCGCTGGTCCTGCCGCACCTGTTGTCCAGGCTGAGCCTGGACACCCTGATCGTGAACGGCCACCTCGACGAGAACCGGGTCGCCCCCACCGACCGGGAGCGCCAGGCCGACCTCGACCGCCTGGCCAAGCTGGTCACCGCCTCCGGGGCCGACCTGGGGGTGCTGTTCGACGCCGTCGGTGAGCGGATCGTCCTGGTCGACGAGCGCGGCGCCATCGTCGGGCTGGACCGGGCCCTGCTGCTGTTCGTCGACCTGATCGTTCGCACCGAGGGCGGCGGCGGGATCGCCCTGCCGGTCTCGACCACCCGCCTGGCCGTGGACCTGGCCGCCCGCCACGGCCGCCAGGTCCACGGGTGCAAGCTCTCGACCAGCGCCATCATGCGGGCCGCCCAGCGCGACGGCGTGGTGTTCGCCGGCGGCGAGGGCGGCGGCTACGTCTTCCCGATCCTGCACCCGGCCTACGACGGGCTGCTGTCGTTCGGCAAGCTGCTGGAGCTGCTGGCCGTCCACGAGACCACCCTCGGCGCCGCCGTCGACGCCCTGCCTCAGCCCTCGGTCATCCGGCGCCGGGTCCCGACCCCCTGGGAGCGCAAGGGAGCGGTGATGCGCCAGCTGGTCGAGACGGCCAAGGGCCGGCAGGTCGACGACACCGACGGGGTCAAGGTCTTCCACTCGCCCACCGGCGCCGAAGCCGGCCCCTGGGGTGACGACTGGGCCCTGGTCATCCCCGACACCGTCGAGCCCGTCACCCACCTGTGGGCCGAAGCCGGCGACGAGGCGGCCGCGACCGCACTGGCGGATGCCTACGAGGCGGTGATCCGCCGGGTGGCGGAGGTGGAGTAGGGGGCGGGCGGTCTGCGCGCCGTGGACGGTGCGGCGTGCCCGCGGGGGTTGTCCACAGTAGGCGCGGATGGGGTTGCCCTGCGGCGGCCGGGGCCGTAGGCTCTGCGTTCGCTCGGGCCCTTCCCCCGCTCTCGGCCCGGCGTCGCACCGTCCAGCCACCCGGGCGGCATGCCCAAGGAGCCCACCATCTCGGTCGCCGACCCACCAGCCGAGCCTCAGAACCCCCGCTGGGTGCCGGGGTCGATGGCTGGCGCCTTGCGGTGGTTGCGGGGGGTCCCGCGGCCGGTGCTGGCCGGGGTGCTCGTGGTCGTGCTCGTCGCCGGGCTGGTGGCTGCTCTCGAGGTGGCGGCGGCCGGGCAGGTTCGGCGTGGGGTCCGGGTTGGCGGGGTCGAGCTGTCCGGGCTGACCCGGGCGGCGGCCACCGACCGGCTGCGGGTCGCCGCCGAGGACCTCCAGGCGGCGCCGCTGGCCCTCCAGGCCGGCGACGCCACCCTGCGCCTGCCCAGGGCCAAGGCCGGGGTCGAGCTCGACGTCGAGGCGAGCGTCGCCGCGGCCATGGAGGCGGGCCGGGGCGGGCCGTTCGACCTCGACCGCTTCAAGGGCTGGTTCGGCCACATCGACCTGCCCTGGAAGGCCCGGGTGGACACGGCTCGCCTGAACCGGCAGCTGGCGGCCGTCGACCGGCGCGTCGGCAGCCAGGTCCGCGAGCCGGCCCTGCGCATCGGCGGCCGCACCCTCGCCCACGGCGCCAAGGGCGGGACGCTGGGGGGCGCCGCCGCCGGCGGCTCGGCCAGCCAGGGTGGCGCCGGTTCGGC
>DATABK010000330.1:0-4581 GCA_036259695.1 Actinomycetes bacterium
CCACCGGCATGGTCATGGGGGCGCCCGTGTCCTGGACGGGGGCGCCCCGGACCAGGCCGTCGGTGGGCGACATGGCGATGGCCCGCACCATCGACTGGCCGATGTGCTGGGCGACCTCGCAGGTGATGGTGGTCGTGTCGCCGTCGAGGGTCCGCTCGACGGTCAGGGCGTTGTTGATGGCCGGCATCTCGTCGGGGGCGAACTCGACGTCCACCACCGGGCCGATGATGCGGACGACCCGTCCGGTGGCGCCGCCTCCGCTGCGGCCGGTGTCCCGCTCAGTTGCGACCGTCGCCATGTCGTCTCAGCTCCCACGTGTCTGGAGGGCTTCCGCGCCCCCGACGATCTCCATGATCTCCTGGGTGATGGCGGCCTGTCTCGCCTGGTTGTACTCGCGGGTCAGGTCCTCGATCAGCTCGGAGGCGTTGTCGGTGGCGGCTTTCATCGCCCGGCGCCGGGCCGCGTGCTCGGAGGCCGCCGCCTCCAGCATGGCCGTGAACACCCTGGCCGCGACGTACCGGGGCAGCAGGGCGTCGAGCACGCCCTGGGCGCTGGGCTCGTAGATGTACTGGGGGATCGGCTCGGGCGGCCGCTCGGTGGTCTCCTCGACCACCAGGGGGATGATCCGCCTGGCCTCGGCCCGCTGGGTCGCGGCCGACACGAAGTCGGTGTAGACCATGTGGAGCTCGTCGACCTCGTGGTCCAGGAACGCCTGGAGCATGGTGTCGGCGATCTGCTTGGCGTCGTCGTAGTCGGGCCGGTCGGCCAGGCCGCTCCAGCTCCCGGCCAGCTCGCGGCGCCGGAACCGGTAGTAGCCGACGCCCTTGCGGCCGGCCACGTACAGCCGGGGCTCGACCCCGTCGGCCTGGAGCCGGGCCATCAGCTCGGCCGCGGTGCGCAGCACGTTGGCGTTGTACGGCCCGGCCAGGCCCCGGTCCGAGGTGATCACCAGCACCCCGGCCGCCTTCACCTCGGCCCGCGACTCCAGCAGCGGGTGCGAGATCGTCACCTCGGTGTTGGCCACGCTGGTCAGCGCCTGGGTGACCTGGCTGGTGTAGGGGCGTGAGGCCTGCACCCGCTGCTGGGCGCGGACCACCCGCGAGGCCGAGATGAGCTCGAAGGCCCTGGTGATCTTCTGGGTCGACTGCACCGTGCGGATCCGCCGGCGGACGACCCGGAGCTGGGCGGCCATGGGTCAGGGGCTCTGCGCCGGGGAGCGGCCGGCCGGGCCGGCCTCGGCCTCGAACTCCTCGGGGCGGCGCCGGTAGCGCTTGACCGAGTCCTGGCCCTCCTCGCCCTCGGCCATCGGGTCGGCCTCCCGCTCCCGGGGCGCCGGGCGCTCGCCCGAGGGCCGGAAGCGGCCCTTGAACTGCTCGACGGCCTCCTTGAGCTTGGACTCGACCTCCTCGGGCAGGGTCCCCTGGGTGCGGATGTGCTCGAGCACGTCGGGGTGGCTGGCCTCCATGAACTCGAGCAGCTCGCGCTCGAAGCGGCGCACGTCCTCGACCGGGATGTCGTCCAGATGGCCGTTGCCCCCGGCCCAGATGGAGACGACCTGCTTCTCGACCGGCATGGGCTCGTACTGGCCCTGCTTGAGCAGCTCGACCATGCGGGCGCCGCGCTCCAGCTGGTCCCGGGACGCCTTGTCCAGGTCGGAGGCGAACAGGGCGAACGCCTCCAGGGCCCGGTACTGGGCCAGGTCGATGCGCAGGGTGCCCGCGACCTGGCGCATGGCCTTGATCTGGGCGCTGCCGCCGACCCGCGAGACCGAGGTGCCGACGTTGATGGCCGGCCGCACGCCCTGGTTGAACAGGTCGGGCTCCAGGTAGATCTGCCCGTCGGTGATGGAGATGACGTTGGTCGGGATGTAGGCCGAGATGTCGTTGCCCTTGGTCTCGATGATCGGCAGGCCGGTCAGCGAGCCCCCGCCCATCTCGTCCGACAGCTTGGCGCAGCGCTCCAGCAGCCGCGAGTGAAGGTAGAAGACGTCGCCCGGGTAGGCCTCGCGGCCGGCCGGGCGGCGCAGCAGCAGGGAGATCTCGCGGTAGGCCTCGGCCTGCTTGGAGAGGTCGTCGAAGACGATCAGGGCGTGCTCGCCCCGGTACATCCAGTGCTGGCCGAGGGCCGAGCCGGCGTAGGGGGCGATGTACTTGAAGGACGCCGGCAGGTCGGCCGGGGCGCTCACGACCACGGTGTACTCCAGCGCCCCGTTCTCCTCGAGGGCGGTGACGAACTCGCGCACGGTGGTGGCCTTCTGGCCGATGGCCACGTAGATGCACTTGACCTGCTTCTCGGTGCCCCAGTGCTGGCGCTGGTTGATGATCGTGTCCAGGCAGACGGCGCTCTTGCCGGTCTTCTGGTCGCCGATGATCAGCTCGCGCTGGCCCCGGCCGATGTTGGTCATTGCGTCGATGGCCTTGATGCCGGTCTCCAGCGGCTCCTTCACCGGCTGGCGCTGCACCACCGTCGGGGCCTGGAGCTCCAGGGCCCGGGTGTCCTCGGCCTCGATGTCGCCCCTGCCGTCCAGGGGGCGGCCGAGGGGGTCGACCACCCGGCCGAGGAAGCCGTCGCCGACCGGCACCGACAGCACCCGGCCGGTGTGCTTGACCTCGTCGCCCTCCTCGATGCCGGAGGCGTCGCCGAAGACCACGCAGCCGATCTCGCGCACGTCCAGGTTGAGGGCCATGCCGAGCAGGCCGCCGGGGAACTCGAGCAGCTCAAGGGCCATGGTCGAGGGCATGCCCTCGACCCGGGCGATCCCGTCGCCGGTCTCGGTGACCCGCCCGACCTCCTCGCGGCTCACGGTTGGCCGGAAGGACTCGACGTGCTTTCTGAGCGCCGCCGCGATGTCGTCGGGCCTGATGGAGAGTTCGGTCATGATCTTGCCTTTCGCTCTGGTCTCAGGCCTGTGCCTAGGCGACCCCGAGGGCCTCGCGGGCCTGCTCGAGGCGGCTGCGGACGCTCCCGTCGAACAGCTCGTCCCCGACCCGGACGACCACTGAGCCCAAAATAGCTTCGTCGACCGTGACCTGCAGCACCACCGGCTTGCCGAGGACCCGGGCCAGGGCGTCGGCCAGCCGGGCCCGGCGCTGCTCGTCGAGCGCGACGGCGCTGCGCACCTCGGCCACCACCCGGTTGCGGCGGGCCGCGGCCGCCTCCGCCCACTGCTTGGCCGTGGTGTCCACGTCGTGTCCCTCGTTCAGCTCGACCAGCAGGTCGGCCAGGGCGGCGGCGCGCGGGCTGACCCGGCCCTGCAGGAGGTCGGCGACCAGGGCGCGCTTGTTCTCGACGGGCAGGCCTGGGTTGGTCAGGGCCGACCGGACCGGCGGCTGCTGCTCGACCATGGTGCCGACGAAGAACAGCTCGCCCTCGAGCTGGTCCAGCTGGCCGGCCAGCTCGGCCCCGGTGAAGGCGGCCATGGCGGCCAGGGCGGCCAGCAGTCCCGGGAAGTCGCGGAGCCGGACCCGCTGCCTGGTGGCCACGGTGGCCACCAGCTCGACGGTGGCCGGCTCCAGCCGGCCGCCGCCGAGGTCGGTGAGCACGGCCCGCTTCTGCTCGGGCGGGAGCCCGGGGTCGGCCAGGGCCTTGCGCAGGCGCACCTGGTGGACGAGCAGCCGGGCGAACTGCTCGAGCTCGGACTCGACCTGGTCGATGGCCTGCTGGCCGCGGCCGGCCGCCTGGTCCAGCAGCTGCTGGGCGTGGGCGGCCAGCGCCTGGTTAACCTCGGTCGCCATCGCCACCCTGGTCCACCTCGCGCCGGCCGGTCATGGCGCCGGCCTGGGCCTGGTCGCCGAGCTCGTCGATGTACTGGTCGACCAGGCGCAGCTGGCGGTCGCGGTCGAGGGAGTCGCCGACGACCCGGGTGGCGAGCTCGACGGCGAGCGTGCCGACCTCGTCACGCAGCTGGCGGACGGCCAGGTCGCGCTCGGCCCGGATGACCTGGCGGGCCCGGTCGAGCTCCCGGCCGGCGTCGGCCTCGGCCTTGGAAAGCAACTCCCTGCGGACCCGCTCGGCGTTGCCGCGGGCCTCCTCCAGGATCCGCTGGGTCTCGTCCTCGGCGTCGCGCAGCCGCCGCCGGTACTGCTCCAGCAGCTGCTCGGCCTCCTCCCGCTCCCGCTCGGCCTGCTCGAGCTTGCCCTCGATGTTGTCCCGGCGGTCCTTGAAGGCCTTGTTCACCGACGGCCAGACCGTCCGGTACATGAGGAACAGCAGGATCAGGAAGGCGATCGTGCCCCAGATGAGCTCGTTCGCGGCCGGGAGGATGGGGCTCTGCTCGTGCTCGGCCGCCTCCTGGGCCGCCAGGACGTAGGCAAGCTGCACAGGCCCTCCTACTGGACGACGAACGCCAGGGCGAAGCCGAACAGGGCGAGGGCCTCGACCAGGGCCAGGCCGATGAACATCAGCGTGCGGACCTGGCCGGCCGCCTCGGGCTGGCGCGAGATGCCCTCGACGGTCTTGCCGACCAGGAAGCCGATGCCGATGCCCGGCCCGAGCGTGCCCAGCCCGTAGCCGATGATCGAGACGCTGCCGCTGACGGTCTCCTCGGCGGCCAGGATGTTGTTCACCAGTGCCAGGCTCATC
>DATABK010000331.1:0-3834 GCA_036259695.1 Actinomycetes bacterium
ACCACCTGGGCCGCTGGCCGACCGTGATCGTGCCCGGGACCGCCGTGCTGGTCCTGGCCTCGACCTTCACGCCCGAGCCGGTCCTGGTCACCGGCCTGGTGGTGGCGGCGCAGGTGGCCTTCACCCTGGTCGTCCTCCACCGCCCGGCGGCCGCCGGGGCGGCGCCCTAGCTCAGCTGGGCACCGACCAGGTGCCGTCGCCGGCGATGAGCTGGTCGGCCTCCTCGGGGCCCCAGCTGCCCGGCTCGTACTCGTACAGGGGGGTGGCGTCGTCGCCGACCACCGGGTCGACGACCCGCCACTCGGCCTCGACGGCGTCCTGGCGGGCGAACAGCTCGGTCTCGCCGACCATGGCGTCGCCGATGAGGCGCTCGTACGGGGGCCGGCCGAGGCCCTGGCGCTCGGCCGCCACCAGCTCCACGTCCTCGCCGATCAGCTGGTCGCCCGGGACCTTGACCCGCAGGCCGAGCTCGATGCGGACGTCGGGGCCGAGGTGGAGGCGCAGGTGGTTGGACCGGGCCGGGATCAGCTCCCCGAACAGCTCCAGGGGCGGGCGGCGGAACTCGATCAGGACCTCGGTGTCGGTCACGGGCAGGCGTTTGCCGGCGCGGATGTAGAAGGGCACGCCCGCCCAGCGCCAGGTGTCAATGGCCAGCCGGGCGGCCACGTAGGTCTCGACCGCCGAGTCGGCGGCCACCCCGGGCTCGTCCCGGTAGCCGCGGAACTGGCCGCGGACGACGCTGGAGCGGTCGAGCGGCCGAATGGCCTGGATGAGCCGGGAGCGCTCCTGGCGGGTGGCGTCGGGGGTGTGCACCGCCGGGGCGTCCATGGCCAGCAGGGCCAGCACCTGGAGCAGGTGGTTTTGGAGGACGTCGCGGATGGCCCCGGCCTCCTCGTAGAAGGCGCCGCGGCCCTTGACGCCGAAGTCCTCGGCCATGGTGATCTGCATCTGGCGGATGTAGCGGGCGCTCCAGATCGGCTCCAGCAGGGCGTTGGCGAAGCGCAGGTAGAGGATGTTCTGGATCGGCTCCTTGCCCAGGAAGTGGTCCATGCGGAAGATGCGGTCCTCGGGCAGGTGGCGGTGCAGGATCTCGTTCAGCTCCCGGGCCGAGGCGAGGTCGCGGCCGAACGGCTTCTCCACGATCACCCGGGCGTTGTCGATGCAGCCGGCGGCGGCCAGCCCCTCGGTCACGGTGGCGAACATGCTCGGCGGGATGGCCAGGTAGTGCAGCGGCCGGCGGGCGTCGCCGAGCTCCTTGGCCAACCGCTGGAAGGTCCGGGGGTCCTTGTAGTCGCCGTCGATGTAGCGGAGCAGCTTCGACAGCCTGGCGAAGGCGTCCTCGTCGACCTTGCCCTTGCCGCCGACGTCGTCCTCGACACTCTCGCGGGCCCGCCGGCGCAGCCGGGCCAGGTCCCAGCCCGAGCGGGCCACCCCGATGACCGGCACGTCCAGGCGGTTGCGCTGGACCAGCCCCAGCAGGGCCGGGAAGATCTCCTTGTAGGCGAGGTCGCCGGTGGCCCCGAAGAACACGATGGCGTCGGAACGCTGACTGTCGATCGGGTTGCTCCTCGGGTCGGGATGTCCGCTGGCGTCACCATGATCGTATTCCGAGCGGCGCAGCGACCCAATTCCGGCATCCACCGGGCCTGGGTCAGGTCGCCGGGCTGACCACCTCGGACAGGATCGAGCCGACGGCCCGGTCGGTGTAGGCGTCGGCCGGCCAGCCGCGGTCGACGACCAGGTGGGAGAAGGTGGCCGGCTGGGCCCGGGCCCAGACCCAGTCGGCGGCCTCGGGGGTGGTCCAGCCGTCGGCCAGGCGGCCGGCGCGGTCGACCCGGTCGACGGCGGCGCTGAACAGCTCCCGCAGGTCCCCCATGCGGTCGCGCCAGGCCAGGCCGCCCTCGTCGCCGTTGATGGCCGCCGCCTCAAGGGCCCGCGCGACGGGCAGGATCTCGGGGAGGTAGGCGAACCACAATCGCAGCAGCCGCTCCAGAGCCTCCACCGGTGGGAGCGACCCGGCCTCGGTGGCCCGGCCGGCGAACCCGCTGCCGACGTCGTGGCGGCGGGCCATGGCCTTGAGCAGCCCGGCCCGGTTCTCGAAGTGGACGTACAGCAGCTGGCGGGAGACGCCGGTGGCGGCGGCGATGTCGGCCACGGTGACGGCGTCGATCCCCCGCTCCCGGACCAGGCCCCAGGCGGTGTCCAGGATGCGGGCGCGGGTGTCGGTGCGGGTCCCGGCCATGCCGTCAGCCTGCCCCAGGTATTGACACGTGTCAAACACGGAGCTTAGGTTTACACGTGTCAAAGACGGCTCCGAGGAGGTCGCACCATGTGGACAAGCCCGTACCCTCCGGTCGAGGTCGGGGGAACGACCCTCCACCGGACGGTCCTGGAGGCCGCGGCCCGCTTCGGGGACCGGCCGGCCCTGGTCGACGGGCCGTCGGGCACAGAAGTCAGCTACCGGCTGCTGGCCGAGCGGGTCCAGGGGGTGGCGGCCGGGCTGGCCGCCCGGGGGTTCCGGCCCGGGGACGTGCTCGCCCTGTGGGCGCCCAACCTGCCCCAGTGGGCCGGGGTGGCGCTCGGGGCCATGGCCGCCGGCGGGACCGTGACCGCGGCCAGCCCGGCCGCCACCGAGCGCGAGCTGGTCACCCAGCTGGCTGACGCCCGGGCATCGGTGCTGGTCACCGTCCCGTCCCTCGTTCCGGCGGCCCGCTCGGTCGCGGCCGCCACCGGGGCCCGTGAGGTGGTCGCGCTCGGGGAGGCCGAGGGCGCCACCCCGATCCTGGACCTGCTCGCCGCCGGGGCCGGCGCCCCGGTCCCCGACCCGCCGCTCGACCCGGCGGCCGCGGTCGCCCTGCTCCCCTACTCGAGCGGCACCACCGGGCTGCCCAAGGGCGTGCGGCTGACCCACGCCAACCTGGTCACCTCGGTGCGCCAGGTCGGCCGCGGGCTGCGTGTCGGCGCGGGCGACACGCTGGTCGCCGTGCCGCCGTTCTCCCACATCATGGGGTTCCTGGTCACCCTGGCCCTGCCCCTTTCGGTGGGCGCGACCGTGGTCACCATGCCCCGCTTCGACCCCGGCCGGTTCCTCGAGCTGGTGGAGCGCCACCGGGTCACGGTGCTGGTCGGGGCCCCGCCGATGCTGCGGGTGCTCGTCGGCCACCCCTTGGCCGCCGGGGCCGAGCTGGGCTCGCTGGAGCTGGTGGTGTGCGGCGGGGCGCCGCTGCCCGCCGCCGCCCAGCGGGCCCTGGCGGCCCGGCTGCCCGGCGCGACCGTCGGCCAGGCCTACGGGCTGACCGAGACGACCGTCGGGGTGAGCATGCCCGACCGGGCCGCCGGCAGCGTCCCGGGCACGGTCGGCCGGGTCATCCCGAACACCGAGCTGCGGGTGGTCGACCCCGAGACCGGCCGCGACCTCGGCCCCGGCCAGCCGGGCGAGCTGCTCGTCCGGGGCCCCCAGGTGATGGCCGGCTACCTGGGCCGGCCCGAGGCCACCGCGGCCATGCTCGGCCCTGACGGCTGGCTGCGCACCGGCGACCTCGGCCTGGTCGACGGCGACGGCAACGTGGTCATCGTCGACCGGCTCAAGGAGCTGATCAAGGTCAGCGGCTGGCCGGTCGCCCCGGCCGAGCTCGAGGCGCTCCTGGCCACCCACCCGGCCGTGGCCGACGCGGCCGTGGTCCGCCGCCAGGACCCGGCCAGGGGGGAGGTCCCGGTGGCCGTGGTCGTGCCCCGGCCCGGAGCCGACCCCGGCTCCGAGGAGCTGCTGGCCTGGGTGGGTGGCCAGGAGCGCCTCGAGCTCGGCCGGGGCGACCGGCCAGCCGCTGACCTTGA
>DATABK010000332.1:0-13434 GCA_036259695.1 Actinomycetes bacterium
CCGACGTGGTCTTCGACGCCGCCGCCCATCCGGCCGTGGCCGCCGCCCTGGCCGAGGCGGCCCGGCCGGGCGGGCGGGTGGTGCTGGTCGGCATCTACGGGCCGCCGGCCGCCCTGGACCTCCGGGCCGTGGCCTTCAAGGAACTGACCCTGATCGGGACCCGGGTCTACTCGCGCGACGACATCCGCGTGGCCACGGCCATGGTCGCCGACGGCCGCTTCGACCCGGCCCCCCTCATCACCCGGTCGGTCCCCCTGGCCGGCGCCCCCGCGGCCGTCGACGACCTCCGGGCCGGCCGCGAGGTCAAGCTGCTGGTCGAGGGGTCGCCGTGAAGGCGCTGCGCAAGCTCGCCGCCGCCGACGAGCACCTGGAGCTGGCCGAGGTCGACGAGCCCAAGCCCGAGCCGGGCTGGGTCGTGGTCGAGGTCACCTACGCCGGGATCTGCGGCACCGACCTGCACATCGCCCACAACCGCTTCCCCAGCTGGCCGCCGGTCACCCTTGGCCACGAGTTCTGCGGCCGGGTGGGCGGCGTCGGGGCCGAGGTCGAGGGATGGTCGCCAGGCGACCGGGTGGTGTGCGAGCCCCACTCGCTGGCCTGCGGCCGCTGCCACCTGTGCCGGCGCGGCCACGCCGAGCTGTGCCCGCACAAGCGGTCGCCCGGCTGGGGCATCGACGGCGGGATGGCCGCCCGGGTGGCCGTCCCCGCCCACCTCCTCCACCGGGTGCCCGACAGCGTGCCCGACCTGGCCGCCGCCCTGTGCGAGCCGACCGCGATCGCGGTCACCGCGGCCGAGCGGATGCCGGTCGAGCCCGGCTCGACCGTGCTCGTCCTCGGGCCGGGCGCCGTCGGGCTGCTGGCCGCCATGGTCGCCCGGGCCTGCGGGGCCGGGCGGACAGTGGTCGTCGGCCGGGCCAGCAGCCGCCCTCGGCTGGAGCTGGCCCGCCGGCTCGGCTTCGAGACCTGGGACGCCAGCCAGGCCGACGTGGCCGCCCAGGCCATCGAGGCCACCAGCGGCCGGGGAGCCGACCTGGCCCTGGAGTGCTCGGGCTCGGCCGAGGCGGTCGCGGCCGCCGTCGCCGCCCTGCGCCGGCGGGGACGGCTGTGCGTGCTCGGCATGAGCGGCCAACCCACCCTGGCCGTGCCCTGGGACCTGGCCATGCAGCGGGCCCTGGACGTCAGCTTCTCGCTGTCGTCGTCCTGGTCGAGCTGGGACGGCGCGCTGGCCCTGCTGGCCAGGGGGGCGGTCGACCCGGCCCCGCTGGCCACCGTGTTCCCGCTGTCCGACTGGGAGGCCGCGTTCGCGGCGATCGGGGACCGCAGCGTCGTCAAGGCGCTGCTCGACCCCCGGACCGGCCCGTCCGACGAGAAAGGCGCACCATGACCGACCCGATCCTCGGCCCCGGCACCCTGCTCGGCCCCGAGCCGGCCATGCTGATCGGCGGGCGCCGGGTCACCGCCGCCGAGACCCGCCCGGTGGAGAACCCGGCCACCGGCGAGCCGCTGGCCGCCGTGCCCGAGGCCACCGCCGACCACGTCGCCGAGGCCCTGGCCGCGGCCGCCGACGCCCAGCGGGCCTGGGCCCGGACCAGCCACCCCCAGCGGGCCGAGGCGCTGGCCGCGGTCATGGCCGAGATCGACGCCCACGCCGAGGAGCTGGCCCGGATCGTGGTGGCCGAGCAGGGCAAGCCGGTCACCGAGGCCCGGGGCGAGATCGGCGGCGCCAAACTGTTCCTCGACGTCGCCCTGGGCAACAAGTACCGCGACGTCGGCGAGCTGGTCGCCCCCAACACCGCCGGCGAGCAGATCGCCATCCGCGAGGAGCCGTACGGGGTGGTGGCGGCGATCATCCCCTGGAACTTCCCGGCGGCCATCTTCGCCCGCAAGGTCGGCCCGGCCCTCATGGCCGGCAACGCCGTGGTCGTCAAGCCGAGCGAGCTGACCCCGTTGTCGGCGCTGGCCATGGCCCGGGTCTGCCAGCTCGCGGGCGTGCCCGACGGCCTGGTCAACGTGGTCTGCGGCGAGGGGCGGGTGGTCGGCCGCCAGCTGGTCGAGCACCCGCTGACCTCGATGGTCACCCTCACCGGGTCGACCAGGGCCGGCCGGGAGATCCTGGCCCAGGCGGCCGCCAAGGTGATGGCCGTGTCCCTGGAGCTGGGCGGCAAGGCCCCGGTGATCGTCTTCCCCGACGCCGACCTGGACCTGGCCGTGCGCAAGGCCTTCGAGGCCCGGTTCTGGAACTGCGGCCAGGTCTGCACCTGCAACGAGCGGACCTACGTGCACGCCAGCCTCCACGACGAGTTCGTGGCCCGGTTCGTGGAGCTGGCCAGGGAGATCCGGATCGGCGACCCGGCCGCCGACGACACCGAGCTCGGGCCCAAGGTGTCGGCGGCCGAGTGGGACAAGGTCAAGGGGCTGGTCGACGGGGCGGTGGCCGCCGGGGCCAAGGTCGTGCTCGGCGGCGACCGGCCCGAGGGCGACCGGTTCCGCCGCGGCCACTGGTTCGCCCCCACCGTGCTCACCGGGGTCGGCAACGACATGGAGGTCGTCCAGCGGGAGGTGTTCGGCCCGGTCCTGCCCATCCTCCCCTTCGACGGTTACGACGAGGTCATCGCCTGGGCCAACTCGACCGACTACGGGCTCACCTCCTATGTGTTCACCGACGATCTCCGCACCGCCATGCGGGCCACCGACGACCTCGAGTTCGGCGAGGTGTACGTCAACGAGGTCGGGCCCGAGCAGTTCCAGGCCTTCCACAGCGGCTGGAAGCTGTCGGGACTGGGCGGCGACGACGGCCGCCACGGCTACGACCGGTACGTGCGCCGCAAGACCGTCTACCTGCGCTACGGCGGCTGAGCCGATGCCCGAGCCGGTCCCGGCCACCACCAGCCTGAGCCGCTACGAGGCCCGCACCGCGGCCGCCGTCTTCGAGCGGCTGTTCCCGGCCGACGAGCACGGCCCCGGAGCCGGCGCCATCGGCGTCCTCACCTACCTGGACCGGGCCCTGGCCGGCGCCTACCGGGACCAGGCCGGGACCTACCGGCTCGGCCTGGCCGGGCTCGACCTGGCCGCCCGCCAGCGGGCCGACCGGCCCTTCGCCGACTGCGACCCCGTCGACCAGGACGCCCTGCTGGCCGAGCTCGAGCAGGGCCGGCTGCCCGGCTTGGAGGTCCCCGACCAGCGCGAGTTCTTCGCCCTGCTCCGGGCCCATCTCCAGGAGGGGCTGTTCGCCGACCCGGTGCACGGCGGCAACCGCGACAAGCTGGGCTGGCGGTTCCTCGGCCACCCCGGGTTCTGGCCGTCCAACACCGCCGAGGAGAACCTGGCCACCGAGCCGGTCACCAAGGGCGGCGTGATCCAGTCCCTGGAGGACGTGGCCGACCTGCTCCAGGGGGCCGACGGACCCCGGGAACCGATGGAGCTGGCCGGCTACGACCCCCAGCGGGGGGCGGCCCCGCCGGCCCCCGACGCCGACGTGGTCCTGGTCGGGGTCGGGGCCATGGGGGCGGTGGTGGCCCCCATCCTGGCCGGGGCCGGCCTCAAGGTGGTCGGCCTGGAGGCCGGGCCGTGGCGCACCACCCGCGACTTCCTCCCCGACGAGCTGCGCTCGGCCTACTACTGTCGGGGCGACATGGGGGCCAAGTTCCTGGCCGAGCGGCCGACCTGGCGCCGCCGCCCCGGCGAGCCGACCCGCCCGGCCAGCTTCACCCTGGGGCGGATGATGAACGGCGTCGGCGGCTCGGTCATCCACTGGGGCGGCGCCCTGCGGCGCTGCCACCCCCACCACTTCCGCTACCGCAGCTGGGTGGCCGAGCGCTTCGGCGAGGGGGCCCTGCCCGAGGGCAACACCCTGGTCGACTGGCCGGTCAGCTACGAGGACCTGGAGCCTTACTACACGGTGGTGGAGCAGCTGGTCGGGGTGGCCGGCGACGGCGCCGCCAACCCGTTCGTCCCCCGCAGCGGGCCCCTGCCGATGCCGCCGCTGCGGCCGACGGTCACCAGCGAGCGGTTCCGCAAGGCGGCCGAGTCGATGGGCCTGCACCCCTACCCGACCCCGGTGGCCGTCAACAGCGAGCCCTACCACGGCTTCCCGGCCACCAGCTACTGCGCCTGGAGCGGCGGGTTCGGGCCGTTCGACCGCGACCGCTGGTACCCGGGGATGACCTCGGTCCCGGAAGCGTTGGCCACCGGCAGGTTCGACCTCCGCACCGGCTGCCGGGTGGTGCGGGTGCTGACCGGCGCCGACGGCCGCGCCGCCGGGGTCGAGTACGTGGACGCGGCCGGCCAGGCCCGCATCCAGCGGGCCCGCACCGTCATCCTGTGCGGCTACACCTTCGAGAACGTCCGGCTGCTGCTGCTGTCGGGGGGCCTCGGCAACTCGACCGGCCAGGTCGGCCGGCACTTCATGACCAAGGCCTGGGCGGATGTCTACGGCTTCTTCCCCGACGTGGTGTTCAACGCCCACACCGGCCCGGCGGCCCAGATGTGGGGGCTGGACGACTTCATCTCCGAGGACTTCGACTCGGCCGCCCACGGCTTCGTCGGCGGGGCCACCCCCAACATCGAGAACCAGCGGCTCCCCATCCAGATCAGCCGCGAGCCGATGCCCCCGGGCGTCCGCGGCTGGGGCCGTCCCTACCGGGACCAGCTGCGCCAATGGCAGCACCTGGGCGCCGTCCGCCTCCAGCCCGACACCCTGTCGTATCAGGCCAACTACCTGGACCTCGACCCGACCGCCCGCGATCGCAGCGGCCTGGGGCTCCCGGTGGTCCGGATCACCTACGACATCCAGGAGAACGAGCGCCGCCTGGACGAGTGGATGGAGCACAAGGCGGGCGAGCTCCTGCGGGTCATGGGCGCCACCCGGGTCTGGCGGGGGCTGCGCCTGGGCGGGGTCTGCTCCAGCCACGACCTGGGCGGCTGCCGGATGGGCGAGGACCCGGCGACCTCGGTGGTCGACCCCCGCCTGGAGGTCCACGACACCCCCGGGCTGTACGTGTTCGGCGGGGCGGTGTTCCCGACCTGCCACGGGGTCAACCCGACCCTGACCATGTGGGCGCTGTGCTGCCGGGCGGCCGAGCAGCTGGTCGAACGGCTGCGCTCGGCCTGACCGGCCCCTCAGCCGTGGCCGAGCCGCCGGGAGATGGCGGCCGAGGTGGCCGCGACCAGCCGGCCGGTCCGGTCGGCCTCGTGCCGGAGCCGGTAGGCCGGGCCGGCCACGCTGATGGCCGCCACCGGCAGCCGCCGGTGGTCCCGGACGGCCGCGCCCAGGCAGTACACCCCCTCCTCGACCTCCTCGGCGTCGACGGCGTAGCCCCGCTCGCGGACGAGGTCCAGCTCGGCCTCCAGGGCCGCCGGGTCGGTGATGGTGTTGGCGGTGAACCGGGTCAGCTCCAGCCCGGCCAGCCGGGCCTCCAGCTCCTGGCGGGGGAGGGCGGCCAGGTAGGCCTTGCCCAGGGCGGTGCAGTGCAGCGGCCGGCGGGCCCCGAGCTGGGCGGTCATCTTGACCTCCAGCGTCCCCTCCTCCTTGTGGATGTAGACCACGGCGTCCCCGTCGACCACGGCCAGGTTGACCGTCTCCCGGGTCTGGTCGGCCAGGGCCCGCAGGTGCGGCGGGGCCACCCGGGTCACCTCCAGCGAGGTCAGGGCGGCCATGCCCAGGCGGACCGCCTCCGACCCCAGCCGCAGGGCCTCGGTGGCCGGGTTCAGCTCCAGGAACCCCCAGCCGCGCAGCCGGTCGGCGATCCGGTAGGTGGCGCTGCGGCTCAGGCCGGTGGCCTTGGCCGCCTCGGCCGGGGTCGCCTCCCCGGCGGCGGCGAAGAACTGGAGCAGCCGCAGCCCCCGCTCCAGCGTCCCCGACCGCTCACCGGGCCGGCCGGCGGCGGCGCTCACGTCTGGCGGGCGGCCAGGCGGTTCTGGAGCAGCACCACGACCAGCAGGAACCCCCCGAGCACGATCGACTGCCAGTACGGGCTGAGGCTGATCACGCCCCGCCCGTTCTCGAAGTTGAGGACGTTGAAGATGAGGCCGAGCAGCAGCACCCCCCACAGCGTCCCCACGACCGACCCGAACCCGCCGGTGAGCAGCGTCCCCCCGACGACCACGGCGGCGATCGCGGTCAGCTCCCAGCCGACCCCCTCAGCCGGCTGCCCGGCGCCGTACTGGGCGGCCAGCAGGACCCCGGCCATGCCCGCCAGGGCGCCGCTCAGGGCGTACACCAGCAGCTTGACCCGCTCCACGCGCAGGCCCATCAGCCGGGCCGTCTCCTCGTTGTCGCCGATGGCCAGCACGTGGCGGCTGAACGGGGTGCGGCCCAGCACCAGCACGCCCAGCAGGTAGGCCACGGCGAAGATCCAGATGGGGGCGGCCAGGGTGAGCAGGGTGGTCGTGCCAAGGGCGGTGAAGCCGCTCTCGAAGTCGACCGCCACCGACTGGTTGCCGGCCACGGTCAGGGCCAGGCCGCGGGCGGCCAGCAGCATGGCCAGGGTGACGATGAACGGCTGGAGCCGCCCCCAGGCGACCAGCGACCCGTTGACCAGGCCGATGACCACCCCGACGAGCACCGGGACGGCGATCCCGGCGACCAGGCCGCGGTCGCTCACCATGGCCGCGACCACGCTGGCCAGGGCGGCCACCGCCCCCACGGACAGGTCGATCCCGCCGGTCATGATGACGAAGGTCATGCCCAGGGCGATCAGCCCGAACTTGGCGTTGTTGGCCAGGAAGCTGGTGACGTTGTAGGAGGACAGGAAGTTGTCGTAGCGCAGCGCCCCGAACAGCACCAGCAGGGCCAGCGCGACCAGCGCCCCCTGACCCTGGACGAGGCCGGCCAGGCGGGCGCGGGTGACGGAGCGGGCCGGGGCGGAGGTGGTGGCCATGGCGGTTCCCCTGCTCAGGTCTGACGTTGGCGCTGGAGGAAGACGGCCGCGACGATGATGGCGGCCTGCACCACCAGGGCGACCGCGTCCGGGACCCCGTGGGACAGGAGCGTGAACCGCAGCAGCTGCAGGATCAGGGCGCCGATCAGGGTCCCGACCACGGTGGCCCGGCCGCCGGTGAGCGGGGTGCCGCCCACGGCCACGGCGGCGATGGCGGCCAGCTCCAGGTTGAGGCCGACCTGGTTGGCGTCCGACGAGGAGTTGATGGCGATCACGATCAGCCCGGCCACGCCGGCCAGCAGGCCGCTGACCCCGTAGACGGCCAGCTTGACCCGGTTGACGGGCACGCCGGCGAGGCGGGCGGCGGCCTCGTTGCCCCCGATGGCGAGGACCTGACGGCCGAACCGGGTGGTGCGGACGGCCCAGGCCATGACGGCGAAGATGGCCAGCATGAGCAGCACCTGGACAGGGACGCCGAGCACCCGCCCGAGGCCGATGTACTGGAAGGCCGGGTTGCGGAACGGCTGCAGCTCGCCGTTGGTCACCACCTGGGCGATGCCGCGCCCGGCGATGAACAGCACCAGGGTGGCGATGATCGGCTGGAACCCGAACCGGGTGATGAGCACGCCGTTGAACAGCCCGAAGGCGCCGGTGACGAGGACGGGGACGACGAAGGCGACGGCGACCCCGAACGGCAGGTCGCTGAGGAAGATCAGCGGGGCCAGGGCCCCGGCGATGGCCATCAGGGAGCCGACCGACAGGTCGATCCCGCCGGTGGCGATCACCAGGGTCATCCCCAGGGCGACGATGACGATGGGGGCGACCTGGGTCAGGTTGACGTAGATGCTGTCGGTGGTCAGGAACCGGTCGGTGAAGACGGCGTTGTAGAGGACCAGCAGGGCCAGGGCGGCGGCGGCGCCGTAGGTCTGCCCGAGGTCGCGGACGTCCCGTGGCCAGACCCGGGCCCGGCCGGGGGCGCCGACCGCGGCCGTCTCGCTGGCCCTAGCCACCGTCGCGCTCCCCGCCGCCGGTGGCCGGGCCCTCGGCCATGGCGGCCATGATGGCGTCCTCGGTGATCGCCTCGTGGGGCAGCTCGGCCACGGTGCGCCCATCGCGCAGGACCACCACCCGGTCGCTGCCCTCGACCAGCTCCTCCAGCTCCGAGGAGATCATCAGCACGCCCAGGCCGTTGTCGGCCAGCTCGTTGATCAGGGTCTGGATCTCGCCCTTGGCCCCGACGTCGATCCCCCGGGTCGGCTCGTCCAGCAGCAGCAGCCGCGGGTCGAGGCAGAGCCAGCGGGCCAGCAGGACCTTCTGCTGGTTGCCCCCGGACAGCTCGCGGATCTTCTGGTCGGGCCCGGTGGTCTTGATGTCCAGGCGCCGGAGGAACCGGTCGACCACCTCCTGCTGGCGGCGGCGGTCGACCACGCCGTAGCGGGAGATGGCCGGCAGCAGGGCCAGGGTCAGGTTCTCGCGCACCGACATCTCGGGCACGATCCCCTCGGTCTTGCGGTCCTCGGGGGCCAGGCCGATCCCGGCCCGGATGGCGTCGGCGGGGGACCCGAACCGGACCGGCCGCCCGTCGACCTCGAGCTCGCCGGCCTCCACCGGGTCGGCGCCGAAGATGGCCCTGGCCAACTCCGTGCGGCCCGACCCGAGGAGGCCGGCCAGGCCGACGATCTCGCCGGCCCGGACGGCGACGTCGGCGTGCTCCAGGGTGCGGCCGGCGCCCCGCAGCCCGCGCGCCTCCAGCAGCCGCCGCTCGGCGTGGTGGGTGGCGTCGGTGAAGCCGGTGGCCCCGGAGCGGCGGACCTCGGCCAGGTCCTTGCCGAGCATGCGGGCCACCAGCTCCAACCGGCTGACGTCGGCCAGGGCGCGGTCGTCGACCGTGCGCCCGTCGCGCATGATCGTGACCCGGTCGCAGATGGCGTAGACCTCGTCCAGGCGGTGGCTGACGAAGATGACCGAGACCCCCTCCGCCTTGAGCTGGCGGATGACCCCGAACAGGGTGGCCACCTCGGCCTCGTCCAGCGACGAGGTCGGCTCGTCCATCACCACCAGCCGGGACTCGAAGGAGATGGCCCGGGCGATGGCCACCATCTGCTGGAGGGCGACGTTGATGGAGCCCAGCGGCCTCGACACGTCGACCTGGACCCCGAGGCGCTCCAGCAGCCGGCGGGCCTCGGCGTGCATGCGCCGGCGGTCGATCAGGCCCAGGCGGCGTGGTTCCCGGCCGAGGAAGATGTTCTCGGCCACCGACCGGAACCCGACCAGGTTGACCTCCTGGTAGATGGTGCTGACCCCGCCCGCCTGGGCCTGCTGGGGGGAGTGGAAGTCGACCGGCTGACCGTCGAGGGTGACGGTGCCGGCGTCACGGCGGTAGGCGCCGGTCAGGATCTTGATCAGCGTCGACTTGCCGGCGCCGTTCTGGCCCATGACCGCGTGGACCTCGCCCCGCCCCACCGTCAGCGAGGCCTCCTCCAGGGCGCGGACCCCGGGGAAGGCCTTGCTGATCCCCTCCATGTGGAGGAGGGGGCCGGTGGCGGTCATGCTCAGTAGGCCGCGGCGATGTTCTCCTTGGCGTTGGACGCGTCGAAGAACTTGTCGGGGTTGATGATCTTGGGCGGGATCGTCTGCCCGGCCGCGTACGCCAGGGTGGTCTCGGCCGCCTTGGGCCCGAACCTCGGGTTGCACTCGACGCTGGCCCCGAGCTCGCCGTCCACGATCGCCTCCAGGGCGGCCCGCTCGCCGTCGATCGAGACCAGGGTCACGTCCTGGCCCGGCTTGCGACCGGCCGCCTTGAGGGCGGCGATGGCCCCGATGGCCATCTCGTCGTTGTGGGCGTAGACGGCGTCGACCTCCGGGTGGGCCCGCAGCAGGGTCTCCATTACCTGACGGCCCTTGTCGCGGTTGAAGTCGCCGTCCTGGGAGGCCAGGATCTTCATGCCCGACTGGCCCTTGATGGCGTCCTCGAAGCCCTTGCGGCGGTCGTTGGCCGGCGAGGCCCCCGAGGTCCCGAGCAGCTGGATGATGTTGGCCTTGCCGCCGGTCTCCTTGATCAGCCACTCGGCGGCCCGCTTGCCCTCCTCGACGAAGTCGGAGCCGATGAAGGCGACGTAGTCCTCGCCCGCCTTGGCCAGGCTCTGGTCGACGTTGCGGTCCAGCAGGAACACTGGGATGCCGGCCTGCTTGGCCTGCTTGACGGCGGTGGCCAGCGGCTTCTCCTCCCGCGGGGGCAGCCAGATCACGTCAACCTTCTGGGCGATGCAGGACTGGACGTCGGCGACCTGCTTGGCCGCCGACCCGGCGGCGTTGGTGTAGACCAGCTTCCAGCCACGCTTCTGGACCTCGTCCTTGATGCTCGCCGTCTGGGCGAGCCGCCACGGGTTGTTCTCCTCGGTCTGGGGGAAGCAGACGGTGTAGCTGTCCTTCTGGGCCAGCTTGGGGAGGCCGCCCGCGGCCCCGCCCCCGGCGGCCTGGCCGCCGTCACCGCCGCCGCCACCGTCGTCGGTGGTCGACCCACAGGCCGCCAGGGCGACCATGGCCACCACCAGCAGCACCCACCCTGCCAGGAACCGCGCACGCTGCATTCGGCGCTCCTCCTCCGCGTCCCACCGATCGGGAACCGATCCCAACGACTGGTAACGCGACCGTAACAGGGCGATTCCCGGCGAACAAGGGTGGACCGGATCACCCGCTGTCCCCGGTGGCGTAGGCGACCAGGTCGGCCAGGGTGAACCGGCCCGGGCGGGGGCCGAGGAACGGCGACCAGGGCGGGGTGGCGTGCACGAACGAGTCCGGGTCGGCCCTGAGGAGCGCGGTGATGGTCTCGGCGACGATGGTGGCGCCGGCCGGGCCGAGGCGGCGACCCCCGCCGAGGGTGGCGGCCTCGGTGAGGACGTAGTACCAGAGCGGGGCCGGGGCGCCGGCCAGGCCGAGGGCGGCCGCGGGCACGGGTGGAGCGTCGAGGGCCTTGGCCACGGCCTGGCCTGAGGGGAGGCCCATGGCGTTGCCGCGGGTGAGGTTGAGCCAGGCCAGGGAGCGGCTGGCGGTTCCCGGGGGGCCGACGCCGGCCGGGAGGCGGGTCAGGGGGGCGGCCAGCCGGGTGTCGAGGCGGCGGGCCGGCTGCGGTGGGGCGGCAGGGTCCAGCTCGAGGAAGCGGGACCAGTCGACCACCAGGCCGGCCGGGAGGGGCCGGAACCCGCCCAGGTGGCCGGCGTCCAGCGGGTCGGGGCTGGTGGCGAACAGCCGCACCTTGCCGGCGCGGGCGTTGACCTGGTAGCTGGGCCGGACCAGGGTGTGGCCGAAGCGGAAGGCCCCGGCCGCGAACTCGGCCGGCATGAACGGGGCGCGGTCGAAGGCGAGGCGTCCCCGGCCCCGGGTGAGCAGCCCCTCGACCAGGCCGGCGGGCAGGACCCGGGGGAGGAAGTCGCGGACCACCACCCACTGGTGGTGCCAGCGGACGATGCGCTGGGCCTCCCCGAACAGCTCGCCGTCGGCGCCCGACCAGTGGGCGGCGTGGCCGCCCTCGCGGAGCTCGCCGACCACGCGGTTGTGGAACCGCAGGAAGGCCAGGTGGAGCTGGGCCAGGATGGCGTTCTCGTCGTTGCGGGGGTCGCCGATCAGGGCCCGGCCCTCGGCGTTGCGGGGCAGGTCCCGGGCGGCGAACCGGACCCCGAACTGGGCCCGGCTGTCGCCGACCAGCAGCAGCTCCCCCCGGGACCTCCGGCCCTGGGCGTACAGGTAGGGCATGTCGTCGGGGCCGCCGCCGTACACCATGTCCAGGTCGAACCGGGGGGTGCGGAAGTCCTCGACCTGGGCCGGGTCGTTGCGGCGGCGAAGGCTGGACACCGGGTCGAAGGACAGGTCGTGGTTGACCAGCTGGCCGAGGTAGGTGTAGCCGGCCGGCAGGTCGGGGTGGTCGAGGTCGCCGCCGTCCTCGCGCATCCGGCGGGCGAGCTCGTCGACCAGCCGCCGGGGCGCCTGGTAGGGGGCCAGGCCGGGGAGCATCCGGCCGAAGCGCGACCGCGCGCCCGACGGCCTGGCCGGGTCGGCTCGGGGGCGGGCCTCGACCACGCCGTGGCGTTGCGGCGAGCCGGGCCCGCGGATCAGCCCGCGGCGAAGTCCTCCTGGTAGGCCGGTTCGCGGTCCTGGAACATCCAGACGTCGGTCACCTTGGCCAGGAACGCCGTGCTGAGCCCGTTGGGGTCGAAGCGGTCGAAGCTCAGCGCCACCCACGCCCCCGGCTGCAAGGGGTGTCGCCAGGCGAGCTCGCACAGGGCGTAGAAGTCGGCCTCGACCGGCTCGTCGGGCAGCGGGTAGCCGTTGGCCGGAAAGCCGAGGGGGTTGCCGGGCTCGGGCTGGGTGAACTCGATCTTGCGGCCCCGCTGCACGCCCAGCTCCAGCCGCTGATCGAGCACGATCGCCTCGGCGGGCGGCCGGGCCAGCTTGGGGAGCCCGTCGTACGGCCCGTCGCCCCTGGCCGGCTGGAGCCACTCGGGCAGCTTGCGGCCGGGCCGGAACGGCTCGAACCACGGGCAGCCGTCGACCCGGGGCGGCGGCGGGGAGGCGGCCTGGATCCACGGTCGCCGCGAGGCCTCGGTCGCCTCGGCCGGCTCCAGGGTGTAGTCGCCCTCGTTGGCGACCCGCAACGGCACTCGGGCCACCTCCAGGCGGATGCCGTCGCGCGCCACCAGCAGGACCTGGACGCCGATGTCGCTGCCGTTCTGCCAGCTCATCTGGGCCCCCTCCGTCTCGTCCCGATAGGGGAGCTTCGCGTGACCTCTGTACGGTAGTCCTTGCCGGCGGGTTGGGGAATTCCCCAATATCTGTCCGTGCCGTGCCGTTCAGGTCGAGGTGTCCGCGATGCCGTGTCGCTCGTTTGTGCCCGACTACGCGGCCCGGCTGCTGTCCGCCTCCGCCGGGGGGCCGCCGTACGCCGAGCACGGCCAGGGGATCGTGCTGTTCGCCGACATCGTCGGGTTCACCCCGCTGGCCGCCGCCCTGGCCGACGCCGGCCGGCACGGCGCCGAGGAGCTGAGCACCCTCCTCAACCGCTTCTTCGCCCGTATGGTCGAGCTCGTCGGTGGCCACGGCGGCACCGTGGCCAGCTTCGCCGGCGACGCCATCACCGCCCTGTTCCCCCTGCCCGGGCCGGCCCGGTCCCGGGCCGCGGCAACCCGGCGGGCGGTCGCCTGCGCGCTCCGGCTGCAGGCCGCCAGCCAGGAGTTCCGCGACGTCCCGACCGCCGCCGGGACCTTCACCCTGGCCATGCGGGCCGGCCTCGGCGCCGGCGAGGTGCTGCTGGCGGTGGTCGGCGACCCGGCCATCCGGCTCGAGCACGTCCTGGCCGGGGTGGCGCTGGACCGGGCCGTGGCCGCCGAGCGGGGCGCCGCCCAGGGCCAGGTCAAGCTCGACCCGGCCCTCGAGCTGGGCGACCCGGCCACCGACCTCCCCGGCCGGCCCGCCCGCCGCCGCCGGCCGCCGGTCCAGGTGGCCGACGAGCGCCTGGCCGCCTTCCTCCACCCGGCGATCGCCGAGCGGCTCCACCAGGGCC
>DATABK010000333.1:0-7436 GCA_036259695.1 Actinomycetes bacterium
ATGCGGCTGGTCGACCAGCGCATGTACGCCCAGAAGACCAGCGCCCGGCGCTCCCCCGAGCGCCAGACCCGTGATGTGCTCCTGCGGGCGTTGCAGGAACGCAATCCCGAGCTGGCCCAACGCCACGCAGAGGTAGCGAGGCTCGTCGTGGCCGTCGCCGAGCGAATGGGGCTCCCGCACGATGAGCACACCCAGCTACGGCAGGCGGCCGAGCTGCACGACGTCGGCAAGCTGGGCATCCCCGAAGAGATCCTGCACAAGCCGGCCCCGCTGGATGCCGAGGAGTGGGCGTTTGTGCGCCGCCACCCCCTGATCGGCGAGCGCATCATCGGGGCTGCGCCCGCCCTGGCACCTGCCGCCAGGCTGGTCCGCTCCACCCACGAACGCTTCGACGGCAGCGGCTACCCCGACGGACTGGCCGGCGACCAGATCCCGCTGGGGGCTCGGATCATCGCCGTCTGTGACGCGTTCACCGCCATGACCTCCTCCCGCCCCTATGCGGCGCAGCGCACCGTCCCCGATGCAATCGCCGAACTTCGTCGGGGCGCCGGCGCCCAGTTCGACCCCGCCGTCGTTGACCTGTTCTCCGAGATGATCGTCGAGCTGGTCTGGCCGCCAGAGCGGTCAACTGCCACCGCCGGCAACGTCGATCATGTGCGCGACCACGCATAAGCCGCCGCTAACTCCAGCGGCCTTGACCTCACGAAGTTCTGCGGTCATGTCGAGCAGTGAGTTTCGTCCGACCTGGTTGATCGGCGCATCCGAACCATGGGCGACCTAGGTCGTGCCCGCTTCGCAACTCCGTCCATGCTGCAGCCAGGCAAGCAACCTACCGATGAAGAGGTTACGCCAGCACGAGCAGTGTGCGTCGGAGCAGGCCACCAAGCGCAGCGGCACGCCACCAGGAGCGTGAGTGTGACAACCGACCAGCCCAGCGCCACTGTCTACGGGTTGACGCTGCCGTCGGAGGCCGAAGTGATCGCCGACTTGATGAGGCTCGTCGGCGCCGACGTCGCGATCTTCGCTTCGCGGGAAGCCTCCGACGCAGACGAGGAGGCCGGACCACGAGGCTACGTCGAGCTGCTGCTGCGCCTCGGCGAGCAGCTCGCAGCCCGCTCCGACGTCGCGGGCGTCTTCGGCCGATCACTGGCAGTCCGGGTCAATACCTACATCGCGCTGTCCTCGCCGAGGACTTCAGCATGATGACCCCCTCCGACGGCTCGTCGCCCGATGCCCAAACGCTCTCCAGCACCGCCCGCCTACGGGAGATCGCCGACCTGGGCCTTGATGATTCGGGCATCGACGGCATCCTCTCGGAGATCGCAGCCGAGGCCGCCGCGCACTTCGGTTTGCCCGTCGCGCTGGTCAGCATCGTGCTCGACCAGGCCCAGTACTTCCGCGGGTCGCACGGCCTGGACGGCTCGATGGCCACGGCCGGCGGTACCCCTGCCGAGTGGTCCTTCTGCCAACACGTCGTTCGTAACCGTGCACCGTTCATAGTCGAAGATGCGCAACACCATCCGTTGATGCAGGACAGCCCCTTGGTCCGCATCGAGGGGATCCGCTGTTATGCCGGCGTCCCCTTGATTACCTTCAGGGGGCATGTGATCGGTTCGTTCTGCGTTCAGGGGCCCGACGCCCGCAGCTTCACCAAATACGACCTCGCCCAGCTCCAGCGCTACGCCAAACGAGTGATCACACGCATTGAGCAACGCCGTCGGGGCTGAGTGGGGCCGAGCCATACGCTCGTACAAGAAGATTCCTCATGACGTGTATCGGCGTGAGCGTTCACCGCAAATAGTCACATTGCGGTGCTCGACCACAGCAGCGCACAGCTCCTCAGCGCGCCTCCGAACGGGCGCCCGACCTGATCGCAGTCCTGGGCCAGTTGGCTCGTGCTGCGACGAGCCAACGTCGCCATGTATCCGCCAAGCCACGGCAAGAGCCGCTCCAAATCGTTGCCAACGACACGCCTGCTCCGTCGGATAGGTGCGCTAGCCACGCCTGGAGATGGTCTCTCCGAGGATGCGCTGTGCGCTTAGCTTAGGTTCGCAGCTCGTGTGCCGAATTCATTACCGAACGCTCAGCGGATTGGCGGAGATCCCGATCGCGAACCGCCGCGATTCGGAGCAGGGAGAAGGCCGCGTGGATGAGCAGTGGTCTAGGGGCCGGACCGTCACCCGGTTGGCGACAGCCGGGCTGGCCGCCGTGCTGCTGTTGTTGACCGGGTTTGCGTTGTGGGCGGCCTTCAGCACCAACCGGGCCGCCCGTCAGGCCGACCGGCTGCACCGCCTGAGCGACGCTTACCAGGAGGCTCGCTTCGCGGTCGCAGTTGAGGAGTCGCTGGAGCGCAAGTACCGCCTGGAGCCAGGCCCCGAGATCCGGCAACGCTTCCAGCAGGCCGCCGCCTCGCTGCTGGCCGCGCTCGACGGCGTACGGAAGCGGGGCGACGCCAACGACCGAGCTCTGGCGGCCAAGGTGGAGGCTGAGCATGCCCGCTACCTGGACGGGATCGACCGCATGTTCAATGCGGTGGATGCCGGTAACACGGCGCTGGTGCTGGCGATCGACGGCGCCGAGACCGAACCGGCGTTCGCAGCGATCGAAGCGCAGGTGAACGCAGCCGCCGACGCCCACCACGAGCAGGCCCTGGCCAGCCTGCGTGCACTGCGCAACACCGGCGCCATGGTGCTGGTGGCGACCCCGGTCGCGTTCGCCGCCGGTCTTGGGCTGCTGGCGATGTTCTGGGCGATTGTGGTCGGCTACCAGCGTCGTACCGAGCGGCAGGCGGCCGAGACCAAGCGCCAGGCAGCCGAGAACCAGCACCAGGCGCTACACGACGCACTCACCGGCCTGCCCAACCGCGCCCTGCTGCGCGACCGCACCGACCAGGCCATTCATCAAGCCGATCGCGAACTGATCCCGGCCGCGTTGCTGCTGCTGGACCTCGACCGGTTCAAGGAGGTCAACGACACCCTCGGGCACCACTACGGCGACCAGCTCCTCGTCCAGGTCGGCGAACGCCTGCGGGACAGGTTGCGTGAGGTCGACACGGTAGCCCGGCTGGGCGGCGACGAGTTCGCCGTGCTGCTGCCCCGCATCGAGACCGCCGAGGGTGCCGTGGCCGTCGCCGGCAAACTGCAGGCCGCCTTCGACGAGCCGTTCATGTTGGATGATCTGGCCTTGGACGTGGAGGCCAGCATCGGTGTAGCCCTTTATCCCGAGCATGGCAGCGACCCCGACGAGCTGTTGCAGCATGCCGATATCGCCATGTACGTCGCCAAGGACAGCCACGCCGGCTTCATGGTGTTCGACCCCAAGCAGGATCAGCACAGTCCGCGGCGGCTGGCCCTGCTCGGAGAGCTGCGCCGCGCGATGGAGCAGCAGCAGCTGGTGCTCCACTACCAGGCCAAGGTCGACGCCCACACCGGCCAGATGCTGGGGGTGGAGGCGCTGGTGCGCTGGCAGCACCCTGAGCACGGCCTGCTTTCCCCCGGCGACTTCATTCCCCTGGCCGAACGGACCGGGCTCATCGGCCCCCTTACCCACTACGTGCTCGACACCGCGCTGCACCAATGCCACCAGTGGCGCGACGCCGGCCAGGAGCTGTCGGTCGCGGTCAACGTATCCGCCCGCAGCCTGCTTGACCTCGCCTTCCCCGACCAGGTCGCCAGCCTGCTCGCCCGCTGGGACCTTCCTGCGCGGCTGCTGGTGGTGGAGATCACCGAGAGCACCATCATGGCCGACCCGACCCATGCCCTGGAGATCCTCAGCCGGCTCAACATCATGGGTGTGCAGGTGGCCATTGACGACTTCGGCACCGGCTACTCCTCGATGGCCCATCTTAAGACCCTGCCTGTGCATGAGCTCAAGATCGACCGGTCCTTTGTGTCCCAGATGACCAGCAGCACTCGCGATGCGGTGATCGTGCGCTCCACCGTGGACCTGGGCCGCAACTTGGGCCTGCGGGTGGTCGCCGAAGGGGTTGAGGACGTAGTGACCTTGCAGGAGCTGGACGCGCTCGGCTGCGACGCGATCCAGGGCTACTACATCAACCGGCCCGTGCCCGCCGATGACCTCATCCATTGGCTCGAGCAGTACCAATCCGTTGATCATTCAGATGATCTTCTGAATCCGTCTGCACCGCCGGGGCATCCAACCTGGGCAGGCTAGATCCGTCGGGAGCCGTCTGGTCCGACGCGGAGCATCCGCCTCGTAATCGGAAGGTCGGGTAGGTCTTCGCTTCGCTCCGTCTCCTGGCCGCAATCGAAAAGCGGTTGGCCGTTCGTTCGCGGTTGCTGCCCGGAAGGGGACCTGAAACGACCCCGGCCCGGCGGAGGTGACCCGCCAGGCCGGTGATCAGGGCTGTTTGGGGGTGGAGGTGAGGGGATTTGAACCCCTGGCTTCCTCCGTGCGAGGGAGGCGCTCTGCCGGACTGAGCTACACCCCCGGGTGAGCGTTGGGATGGTAGCAGTTGTGGGGGTCACCGGGGGTGGAGGGCGTCCAGCAGGCGGGTGAGGGCGGAGTGGGCGGTGGCCGAGATGTAGGGGCCCACGGAGGCGACCGAGGCGATCAGGGCGGCGATCTCGCCCGGGGTCAGGTGGACGGGGGCGACGGTCGGGGGAACGTCGAGGCGGAAGCCGCCGCCGGGGCCGCGGCGGGCGGTGATGGGGACGCCGGCGTCGCGGAGGCGGGCGATGTCGCGCTCGACGGTGCGGACGTCGACCCGCAGGGCGGTGGCCAGCTGCTCGGCGGTGGCGTGCCGGCCGTCGGCCAGGCGCAGCTCCTCGATCAGCCGGTGCTGGCGGTCGACCCGCAGCCTGGCCAGGTGCGGCTGGGTCGGGGCCACCGGTCGGGAGGTCGCCATGCCGATGAACCTTTCTTGAAGACCGGCCAAGGCGTGCCGGGTCCTCATCGTAGGCTCGAGGCATGGACACGACACCGCCATCCGACATCGCGGCCTTCCTGGACCGCTACGCCGAGGCCCTGGCCGCCGGGGACCTGCCGGGCATCGCCGGCTGCTACGCCCTGCCCGCCCTGGTGGCGGGGGACGCCGCCACCATTCCCGTCGCCGAGGCCGGCCAGATCGAGGCCGCCTTCGCCGGTGCCGCCGAGACCTACCGGGCCCAGGGCCTGGTCGGCATCCGGCCCGAGCTGCGGGCCGTCGACCCCCTCACCCCGACCCTCACCCTGGTCGACGTCCGCTGGGCCTACCTCGACGAGGCCGGCCAGGCCCGCCGGCACACCTCCTACCGTTACCTGCTCCGCCGCACCGATCCCGGCGACCTCGGCATCCAGGTGGTCGTCGACACCACCCCGGCCTGACCCGGCCGGTTCAGTCGCAGGCGGCCGCTTCGGGAACCGGCTCCACCGCCCGCCGTCGGGGGCCGAACAGGCGTCCTTGGACCAGGGCGACGCCAGCGATGACGATCAGGCCGCCGAGGACGAGGCGGAGGGAGAAGGGCTCGCCGAGGACGAGGACGCCGGCGGCCACGGCGACCAGGGGGACGAGGTAGGTGACCAGGGAGGCGACGGTGGCGCCGCTCTCCTGGAGGGTGCGGTAGTTGAGGAGGTAGGCGTAGCCGGTGCCGAGGGTGCCGAGGAGGAGCAGGCAGAGGGCGGCCTGGGGGCCGAGGTCGACCCGGCCGGCGGCGACGTCGACGGCGGCCACGGGGGCGAGGATGAGGGTGGCGGCAAGCAGCTGGCCAAAGGACAGCTGGAGGACGGACAGGCCGGTGGTGAAGCGGTTGGCGTAGGCGAACCCGAAGCCGTAGCCGGCGCTGGCCAGGATGACCGCGGCCGAGCCGAGCAGGGAGCTGCCGGCGAGGTCGCCGCCGCCGACCCCGGCGACCACGGCCACGCCCAGGAAGCCGACGGCCACGCCGGCCAGCTGGGGCGGGCGCAGGCGCTCGCCGAGCAGGGCGGCCGCGAACCCGGCGGCGAACAGCGGCGTGCACGCGTTCAGGACCGAGGCCAGGGCCGAGCTGATGTGCTCCTCGCCCCAGCCGATGAGCATGAACGGCAACACGCTCATGGACAGCCCGAGGATCACCAGGTGGCCCCAGTAGCGGCGCTCGGGGAGGGACTCGCCGCGGCCGCGCATGGCCACGATGAGGACGGCGAGGCCGAGCGCGATCCGTCCCCAGGCCAGGAAGGTGGGCGGGGCGTCCTCGAGGATGACCTTGATGAAGAGGAACGACCAGCCCCAGACGAAGGCCAGCAGGAACAGGCGTCGCACGGGCACCCCGCAGGAGGTCGGAGAGGGAGGCTCGCCCCAGGCTACTCCCGCTCCAACACCGGCCCCGGCGCTCGGGCTTCGATTAAGTCAACAGAAGTGTTGCAAAATCCTCCGGGCGGGCGCACCATGCCGGCATCGTTCTCGTGCGGCGATGGGGGTGTCGAGATGGCCCGAGGGTCCGACGGCCGGCTGGCCGGGACGGTCGCGCTGATCACCGGAGCGTCGCGGGGGCTGGGGCGGGCGATCGCGCTGGCCTACGCCCGCGAGGGGGCCGACCTGGTCCTGGTGGCCCGGCGGCCCGAGCCGCTGGAGCAGGTCAGGGCCGAGGTCGAGGCGCTCGGGGCCAGGGCGGTGGCCGTCGCCGCCGACGTGGGCGACCCGGACGACACCGAGCGGGTCGCGGCCGCAGCCCTCACCGCCTTCGACCGGGTCGACGTGCTCGTCAACAACGCCTCTGAGCTGGGGCCGACGCCCATGCCGTACCTGCTCGACACCGACCCGGACGCCCTGCGCCGGGTCCTCGAGGTCAACCTGGTCGGGCCGTTCCTGCTCACCAGGGCCCTGCTCGGGCCGATGCTGGCCGCCGGGCGGGGGAGCGTGATCAACGTCTCCAGCGACGCCGGGGTGGTCGGCTACCCGGGCTGGGGCGCCTACGGCGTCTCCAAGGCCGGGCTCGACCAGATGACCAGGATCTGGGCCAGCGAGCTGGACGGCAGCGGGGTCCGGGTCAACACCGTCGACCCCGGCGACATGGCCACCGACATGCACGCGGCCGCCCTGCCCGACGACGACCCGGCCGGCCTGGCCCGGCCCGAGGACCGCACCGAGGTGTTCGTCCGCCTGGCCGCCGGGGACGGGGAGACCGGCCGGCGCCTCGAGGCGGCCTCGTTCGCGCCCGCCCAGGCGTAGGGGGCGGCGGTGCGCAGCGCGGTCCGGTTCCGGCTCCCGCCGGAGCTGGAGGCGGCGGCCCCGCCCGAGGCCCGGGGCCTGCGCCGCGACCACGTCCGGCTGCTGCTGGTCGACCGGGCCACCGGGGCGGTCGCCCACCACCGCTTCCACGAGCTGCCCCGGCTGCTGGCCCGGGGCGACCTGCTGGTGGTGAACGACTCCCGCACCCTCCCGGCCAGCCTGCTCGGCCGCACCGCCGACGGGGAGCCGCTCGAGGTCCGCCTGGCGGCGCGGGAGGGGGGAGGCGAAG
>DATABK010000334.1:0-9458 GCA_036259695.1 Actinomycetes bacterium
GCCGGCTCGGCGTGCATCGCGTCCTGGGTGCAGATCAGGACGGCGTCGGCCACCCGGCCCCGGCCGGCCAGTTCCTCCCAGGTGGCGAAGACCCCGTCGTCGGGGAGGGCGTGGCGGTCGGCGAAGCGGCGGCGGCCTGCCTGCGCCCCGGGGCCCCGGCCTCCCTGCCCACCCCGGCCGAGCTCGGAGCCCTGCCGGCGCCGGCCGGCGGCTGATGGGGGAGGGCGTGGCCCCGGTCACCCTCGCCGTCGCCGGGGCCGGCAACCGCGGCAACGCCCACGGCGACTGGGCCCTGGCCAACCCCGTCCGGGCCCGGGTGGTCGCGGTCAGCGAGCCCCGCGACCCGCGCCGCGAGCGGTTCGCGGCCCGCCACGACCTCCCCGCCGAGGCTGCCGTCAGCGACTGGCGGGAGCTGGCCGCCCGCGGCCGGGTGGCCGACGCCGTGCTCATCTGCACCCAGGACGCCATGCACGTCGAGCCGGCGGTCGCCTTCGCCGAGCTCGGCTACCACGTGCTCCTGGAGAAGCCGATGGCCACCACCGAGGCCGGCTGCCGCCGCATCGTCGAGGCGGTCGAGCGGGCCGGCGTGCTCTGCGCCGTCGGCCACGTCCTGCGCTACACCGCCTACACCGCCCTGGTGAAGCAGGTCGTCGACGCCGGCCGCCTCGGCCAGGTGATCTCCGCCCAGCACCTGGAGCCGGTCGGGTTCCTGCACCAGGCCCACTCCTATGTCCGCGGGCCCTGGCGCCGGGAGGACCTGGCCACCTTCATGCTCATGGCCAAGTCCTGCCACGACCTCGACTGGCTCCAGTACGTCGTCGGCCGGCCCATCCGCCGGGTGGCCAGCTTCGGCGCCCTCACCCACTTCCGGCCCGAGCACCGGCCGGCCGGGGCCGCCGACCGCTGCCTCGACTGCGCCATCGAGCCCGACTGCCCGTACTCGGCCGTGCGCTTCTACACCCGGGCCCTGGAGCGGGGCGCCGGCTGGCCGCTGGACGCCGTCCTCGACCGCTACACCGAGGCCGACCTCCAGGCCGCCCTGCGCTCCGGCCCCTACGGGCGCTGCGTCTGGGCGTGCGACAACGACGTGGTCGACCACCAGGTCGTGGCCATGGAGTTCGACGGCGGCCCGACCGGCACCTTCACCATGACCGGGTTCAACGCCGGCGGCCACCGCCGCACCCGCCTGTTCGGCACCCGCGGGGAGCTGGAGGGCGACGGCGAGACCGTCCGCGTCCACGACTTCCTCACCGGCACGACCGAGGAGCTCTCGACCCGCCCCGCCGGCGACGCCACCGCCGCCGGCGGCCACGGCGGCGGCGACTGGGGCCTGATGGACGCCTTCGTCCGCGCCGTCGCCACCGACGACCCCACCCCCATCCTCAGCGGCCCCCGGGCGTCGCTCGAGGCCCACCTGGCCGTCTTCGCCGCCGAACACGCCCGCCGCGAAGGCACGGTCGCCGGCGTGCGAGGATGGTGACCGGCAACCAGCTCGCCGGAAGGAGAAGACGTGGCCGACCGTCAGGTCGTCCTCAGCCGGGGCCGTCGCTTCGCCGCCCGATTGGTGGGCGGCCCCACCGGATAGCCGAACAGGACCGACCGGAGTCGCTGACGAGGAGGAGCACACCCATGGCCGACCCCAAGGACGCCACCCAGGAGGTCCAGGCGCAGGTTCTGGAGGGGATCCGCAAGAGCCAGGAGGCCGTGATCGACGGCATGCGGGCCTGGGCCGAGACCGTGCAGCAGATGGTGCCCGGCGCCGCCCAGGCGGCCGCGCCCGGAGCCGCGCAGCTGCCGTCGCCGGCCGAGGTCGTCGACTCGGTGTTCGACTTCGCCGCCCAGCTCCTGAACGCCCAGCGTGAGCTCGCCCACAGTGTCCTCGGCGCCACCACCGCCGTCGGCGAGCGGGTGCAGGAGGAGACCGGCAAGGCCGCCGGCAAGGCCAGGAAGTCGGCCAAGCGCTGACCTCCCGGCACCGCTGCAGGGAGGAGGCAGGCCATCGAGACGGCGTGGGCTCCCCTGCGGATCAGAGTCTTCCGGGCGCTGTGGCTGGCCCAGCTGGGCAGCCTCATCGGCACCTGGATGCAGACCGTGGGCGCGCAGTGGCTGCTGGTCGACCAGCCGAACGCCGAGACCCTGGTCGCCCTGGTGCAGACGGCCAACATGTCGCCGGTGTTCTTCCTGGCCCTGCCGGCCGGGGTGTTCGCCGACGTGTTCGACCGGCGCCGGCTGCTCATCGGCGTGCAGACGGCGGCCATGCTGGTCGCCGGGGTCCTGGCCGCCCTCACCGCGGCCGGCCAGGTCCGGCCCCCGCTGCTGCTGACCTTCACCTTCCTGCTCGGCTGCGCCCAGACCCTGACCATGCCGGCCTGGCAGGCCCTCATCCCCGAGCTCGTGCCCCGCGCCCAGCTCCCGTCGGCCTCGGCCCTGGGCGGGATCAGCATGAACCTGGCCCGGGCGGTCGGCCCGGCCGTGGCCGGCCTGCTGATCGCCCGCGTCCACGTGGCCGCCGTGTTCGCCCTCAACGCGCTCTCGTTCGGCCTGCTGGTGCTGGCCCTGGCCGCCTGGCGCCGGCGGCCGGTCGAGCCCGACGACCAACCCGAGCGGTTCCGGGCCGCCCTGGTCGCCGGCGGCCGCTACATCCGGCACTCGCGGGTCGTCCGCCGCCTCCTGCTGCGCTCCCTGCTGTTCGTCGTGCCCGGCACCGTCGTCTGGGCGCTGCTCGCCCTGGTCGCCAGCCGCCGGCTGGGGCTTGGTCCCGGCGGCTACGGGCTGCTGCTGGCCGCCCTGGGCGTCGGGGCCATCGCCGGCGCCTTGGCCCTGCCCCGCCTGCGCGGGCTGGCCTCGACCAACGGCATCGTGCTGCTGGCCAGCCTCGTCTATGCGGCCGCCCTGCTGGTCGTCGCCCTGGTCGACAGCCCGGCCGCCGTCACCATCGTCCTGTTCGCCGCCGGCGCCGCCTGGCTGGCCGTCCTGGCCAACCTGAACGCCACCATGCAGCTGTTCCTCCCCGGCTGGGTCCGGGCCCGGGGCCTGTCCACCTACCAGATCGTCTTCGTGGGCGGGCAGGGCGTGGCCGCGCTCGCCTGGGGCGTGCTGGCCGAGCAGTTCGGGCTGGTGGCCGTGTTCCTGGCCGCGGCCGGGCTGATGCTGGCCGGGGCGGTGTCGCTGCGGTGGTGGCCGCTGCACGACATCGAGGGCATGGACCGCAGCCAGGCCATGTACTGGCCGGAGCCGCACCTGGACTTCGAGCCCGAGGCCGACGACGGCCCGGTGCTCGTCACCGTCACCTACCGGGTCCCCGAGGACCGGGAGGCGCGGTTCCTGGAGGCGATGGAGTCGGTCCGCCGGTCACGCCAGCGCACCGGCGCCTCGCGGTGGGACCTGTACCGGGACGGGGCCGACCGCCACCAGTTCGTCGAGACGTTCGTGGTCCCGTCCTGGGCCGAGCACCTGCGCCAGCACGGCGAGCGCCTCACCGGGACCGACCAGGCGCTCGAGGAACGGGCCGTCGCCCTCGCCGACGGCGCCCCCGAGGTCCAGCACCTGTTCTCGGTCCAGCGCCGCTCCTGACCCGGCCGGCGCCGGTCCATACAATTCGGGGCATGTCGGTCTGTGGGCGGTGTGGGCAGGACAACCCGGGGCCGGCACGGTTCTGCCTCGCCTGCGGGGCGCCGCTGCGGACCGGGCAGGAGCGGGGCCGGGAGGAACGCAAGGTCGTCACCGTCCTCTTCTGCGACCTGGTCGGGTTCACCGCCCGCTCCGACCGGGCCGACCCCGAGGACGTGCGGGCCCGGCTGGTGCCCTACCACGCCCTGCTGCGGCGTGAGATCGAGGGCTTCGGCGGCACCGTCGACAAGTTCATCGGCGACGGGGTCATGGCCGTGTTCGGGGCCCCGGCCGCCCACGAGGACGACCCGGAGCGGGCGGTCAGGGCCGGGCTGCGGATCCTGGAGGCGATCGAGGAGCTCAACGAGGCCGAGCCCACCCTCGAGCTGCAGGTCCGGGTGGGGGTGATGAGCGGCGAGGCCCTGGTCGTGCTCGGCGGCGACCAGGCCAGCGAGCAGGTCGTGGGGGACGTGGTCAACACCGCCTCACGGCTGGAGGGCCTGGCCCCGGTCGGCGGGGTCCTGGTCGGCGAGACGACCTGGCGGGCGACCCGGCACGCCATCAGCTACCGGCCGGTGGCCCCGGTCCTGGCCAAGGGCAAGGCCGAGCCGCTGGCCGTCTGGCAGGCGCTGGAGCCGATCGCCAGCCTCGGGGTCGACGTGCGCCGGCGCGGCCGCGTCCCCCTGGTCGGCCGCCGGGCCGAGCTGGCCCGGCTGCGCCACGCCCTCGACCAGGCCCGCGCCGACCGCGCCCCCAGGCTGGTCACCCTCCTCGGCGCCCCCGGGATCGGCAAGAGCCGGCTGGTGGCCGAGCTGCTGGCCGCGGTCGACGCCGAGCCCGAGTTGACCACCTGGCGCCAGGGCCGCTCCCTGCCCTATGGCGAGGGCGTGACCTTCTGGGCGCTCGGGGAGATGGTCAAGGCCCAGGCCGGGATCCTGGAGAGCGACCCGGCCGAGGCGGCCGAGGCCAAGCTGGCCCGCATGGCCGGCGAGCTGCTCGGCGACCCGGCCGAGGCCGGCTGGGTCGAGGGCCACCTGCGCCCCCTGGTCGGGCTGGCCGCCGCCGCCGAGCTGGGCGCCGACCGCCAGCACGAGGCGTTCGCGGCCTGGCGGCGGGTCCTGGAGGCGCTCGCCGGCCGGGGGCCGACGGTGCTGGTGTTCGAGGACCTCCACTGGGCCGACGACGCCCTGCTCGACTTCGTCGAGCACCTGCTCGACTGGGCCGCCGGGGTGCCCCTGCTGGTGGTGGTGGCCGCCCGTCCGGAGCTGCTGACCCGCCGGCCGGGCTGGGACGGGCGCGAGCGCACCGAGGTCGTCCAGGTCGGGCCGCTGTCCACCGACGACACCGCCCGGCTGCTGGCCGCCCTGCTCGAGACCAGCGTGCTCCCCGCCGAGCTCCAGGCGACCCTGCTCACCCGGGCCGGCGGCAACCCGCTGTACGCCGAGGAGTACGCCCGCATGCTCACCGACCGGGGCCAGCTCGGCGCCGGAGCCGGGCGGGCAGCCCGGCTGGACACCCTGCCGCTGCCCGACACGGTGCAGGCCCTGATCGCGGCCCGGATCGACGCCCTCGGGCCCGAGGAGAAGGCGGTCCTGGCCGACGCCGCCGTGCTCGGGAGCGTGGTCTGGCTGGGAGCCCTGGCCGAGCTCGCCGGCCGGCCCCGCGAGGACGTCCGGCGGCAGGTCGAGGTGCTCGAGCAGCGCGAGTTCCTCCGCGCCGAGCGCCGCTCGGCCATCGCCGGGGAGCGCCAGTACAGCTTCGGGCACGTCCTCGTCCGTGACGTCGCCTACGGCCAGATGTCCCGGGCGGCCCGGGCCGACCGGCACCGACGGGCCGCCGAGTGGATCGCCTCCCTCACCCCCGACCGGGCCGAGGACCGGGCCGAGCTGCTCGCCCACCACTGGTCCCGGGCGCTCTCCTTCGCCCGGGCGGCCCGCCAGGACGACACCGACCTGGCCCACCGGGCCGGCCAGGCCCTGAGGGACGCCGGCGACCGCGCCGCCGCCCTCAACGCCTTCGGGGCCGCGACCCGCTTCTACGCCGGCGCCCTGGAGCTGGCCGCCCCCGGCGACCCGGCCCGCCCGGCCCTGCTGTTCGGGCTCGGCCAGGCCCGCATGCACGCCGAGCACGCCGGCGAGGAGCTGCTGGCCGACGCCGCCGAGGCGCTGCTGGGCGCCGGCGACCTCGAGCGGGCGGCCGAGGCCAGGGCCCTGCTCGGCCGGCTCCTGCGCCGCCAGGGGCACGGCCAGCTCGGCATGCGGCACCTGCGCGAGGCGGCGGCCCTGCTGGCCGGGGGGCCACCCTCCCGCTCGCACGCCTTCGTCCTCGTCCAGCTGGCCGGGGCGCTGGTCATCGGCGGTGAGAGCGCCGAGGCGGTCCAGACCGGCCGGGCCGCCCTGGCCATCATCGACGACCTCGGCCTGGACAGCCTGCGGGCCGAGGCCCTCCAGTGGGTCGGCGCCGGCCGGCTCGACGGCGGCGACCGGGGCGGCGTCGACGACCTCGAGCGGGCGGCCGAGATCGCCGTCCGCACCAACTCGCCCGCCGCCTGCACCATCGTGGCCAACCTGGCCACCACCCGGTCCGGGTTCGGAGACCTGGCCCGGGCCGTCGAGCTGCACGCCGAGGCCCGCCGGCTGGCCGAGCGCTTCGGCGACGCCAGCATGCTCCGCTACCTGGGAGTGGAGGACGCCTGGGACCGCTACCTCAAGGGCCGCTGGGACGAGGCCCTGCGCCTGGCCGGCGACTGGCTCGCCGAGGGCGAGGGCAGCGCCCACTACATGGAGTCGACCTGCCGGATCGTGCGCGGCCGGGTCCTGCTGGCCCGGGGGGAGGTGGCCCGGGCCCTCGCCGACGCCGACGCCGCCCTGGCCCTGGCGGATGAGGCCGAGGACCTGGTCGGCGTGCACGAGGCCCTCGGGCTGCGCATCTGTGCCCTGCTGGCCGACGGCCAGGCCCAGGCCGCCGAGGCCTCGGCCGCGAGGCTGCTGGCCCTCATCCGCGACCAGGAGGGGGTCGTGATGACGGCCGACTGGTCGGCCGACATCAGCGACGCCCTCACCCGCCTGGGCCGGGGGGCCGAGCTGGCCGGGCTCCTGGCCGGGCTGGAGCCGACCCCCTGGCTGGAAGGGGCGCTGGCCGTGGCCGAGCAGGACCCGGAGCGCGCCGCCGCCGTCTACGCCCGGATCGGCTCCCTGCCCGACGAGGCCCTGGCCCGGCTGCGGGCCGCCGCCCAGCTGGCCCGGGCCGGCCGCCCGGCCGCGGCCGCCGCCCACCTGGACCGGGCGCTGGCCTTCTACCGCTCGGTCGGAGCCCGCCTCCACACCCGCGAGGCCGAGGCCCTCCTGCCCCCATCGGCCTGACGACTGGGGGCTGCAGCTGCAATCCTTCATGCTAGGATCTCCCGCAAATGCCAAGCTATCGCATCGGCCAGGTCGCCGAGCTCCTGGGGGTCAGCGTCGACACCGTCCGCCGGTGGGCGGACACCGGCCGGCTGGGAGCCAGGCGGACCGAGGGCGGGCAGCGGGTGGTCGACGGGGCCGCCCTGGCCGAGTTCATGACCGGGCTGCGGCACGCCCCCGAGCGGGACGAGGTGATCGCCCAGTCGGCCCGCAACCGGTTCCAGGGCATCGTCACCCAGGTGGCCAAGGACGAGATCGTGGCCAAGGTGGAGCTCCAGGCCGGGCCGTTCCGGGTGGTGTCGCTGATGACCAGGGAGGCCGCCGACGAGCTCGACCTGGCCCCCGGGATGCTGGCCGTGGCCTCGGTCAAGGCGACCAACGTGGTCGTCGAGCTGCCGGCGCCGGCCCGTGGTGACGCGACGTCGAGGTAGCGACAGAGGAGGCTCCGTGCTTCGGTCCCGTATCCGCCTGGCCGCCGTGGTGGCCGCGGTGGCGCTGGTTGTCGCCGGCTGCGGCGGTGGCGGCGACGACCCGCCGGGCGGCTCCCCGGCGTCACCGGGGGAGATCAAGGTGTTCGCGGCGGCGTCGCTGACCGCGGCCTTCACCGAGCTCGGCGAGCAGTTCACCACGGCCAGCGGCGGGACCAAGGTCACCTTCAACTTCGCCGGCAGCCAGGCCCTGGCCACCCAGGTCCAGCAGGGCGCCCCGGCCGACGTGTTCGCCTCGGCCGACCTCACCAACATGGCCAAGGTCAAGGACCTGGCCGGCACGCCCCGGAACTTCGCCAGCAACCTGCTCCAGATCGTGGTCGAGAAGGGCAACCCCAAGGGCGTCACGGGCCTGGGCGACCTGGCCTCGAGCGACCTCAAGGTCGTCCTGGCCGCCCCCGAGGTCCCCGCCGGCAGGTACGCCGCCGAGGTGCTGTCGGGGGCCGGCGTCGACGTCACGCCGGTGTCGCAGGAGGACAACGTCAAGGCGGTGGTCACCAAGGTGTCGCTCGGCGAGGCCGACGCCGGGATCGCCTACGTCACCGACGTCACCGCCGGCGGCGACAAGGTCGAGGGGGTCGAGATCCCCGAGAACCAGAACGTGCTCGCCACCTACCCGATCGCCACCGTCAAGGCGAGCAAGGCCAAGGACCGGGCGCAGGCGTTCATGGACCTGGTCCTGTCGGCCGAGGGCCAGCAGATCCTGAGGAGGTACGGGTTCCTGCCGCCGCCGACCACATGACCCGGAGCCGGGTGCCGGGGCTGCTGGCGGTCCCGGCCGCCCTGGCCGTCGCGTTCCTGGCCGTCCCCTTGGCCGGGCTCCTGTGGCGGGCCCCGTGGGGGAGCCTCGGGGCCGACCTGACCAGCCCCCGGGTGCTGGAGGCGCTGCGGCTGTCGCTGGTCTGCTCGCTGGGGGCGGTGGCGGTGTCGGCCGCCCTCGGCGTGCCCCTGGCCTTCCTGCTGGCCCGGGTCCAGTTCCGGGGCCGCAACCTGGTCCGGGCCCTGACCACCCTCCCGATGGTCCTGCCCCCGGTGGTCGGCGGGGTGGCCCTGCTGCTGGCCTTCGGCCGGCGGGGGCTGGCCGGGCAGTGGCTGGACCGGGCGTTCGGGATCACCCTGCCCTTCACCACCACCGGGGCCATCCTGGCCGAGGCCTTCGTGGCCATGCCGTTCCTGGTCATCACCGTCGAGGCCGGGCTGCGGGCCATGGACCGGCGCTTCGAGGACGCCGCCGCCACCCTCGGGGCCGGCCGCTGGACCACCCTGCGGCGGGTCACCCTGCCCCTGATCGCGCCGTCGCTCGGGGCCGGGCTGGCCCTTTGCTGGGCCAGGGCCCTCGGCGAGTTCGGGGCCACCATCACCTTCGCCGGCAACCTCCCCGGCGTCACCCAGACCATGCCCCTGGCCGTCTACCTGGCCCTGGAGACCGACCTGGAGGCGGCCATCGCCCTCAGCCTGATCCTGCTCGCCATCTCCCTGGCCGTGCTGGTCGCCCTCCGGGACCGCTGGTTCCCGTCGGCATGAGCCTTGAGGCGGTGGTCGGCCTCGCCCTCGGCCGGCTGAACCTCGAGGTCGAGCTGGAGGTCGGGACCGGCGAGCTGGTGGTGCTGCTCGGCCCCAACGGGGCCGGCAAGACCACCCTGCTGCGGGCCCTGGCCGGGCTGCTGGCCCTTGACCGGGGCCGGGTCGTGCTCGACGGCGCCGTGCTCGAGGACACCAGGACCCATACCTGGGTGCCGACCGAGCGGCGGCCGATCGGGTTCGTGTTCCAGGACTACCTGCTCTTCCCGCACCTGTCGGCGCTGGAGAACGTCGCCTTCGGGCTCCGCGCCCGCGGGCTGGGCCGGGCCGAGGCCCGCCGCCGGGCCGCCGCCTGGCTGGACCGGGTCGGCCTGGCCGCCCACGCCGGGGCCAGGCCCCGGGCCCTGTCCGGCGGCCAGGCCCAGCGGGTCGCGCTGGC
>DATABK010000335.1:0-2557 GCA_036259695.1 Actinomycetes bacterium
GACCCGGCGCAGCTGGGTGGCCTGCGGGGGCGGGACCGGGTCGCGCGGGTGGGGGAGCGGCCGGCCGCGGTGGCGGCCGCCTGGTACGCCGCCCGCCACGGCGTTCCCAGGGCCAAGGTGAAGCCGCTGCAGCAGGACCGCCTGTCGGGCAAGGAGGTCCGGGTCCTGGTCCTGGCCGACCACGGCCACGGCCGGCTCCGCACCGCCCTGGTGCGGCTGCGCCGCGGCGCCAACGGCTGGAGCGTCCAGTGACCGCCCGGGCCCGGCCGGGCGCGGGCGGCTGGAGCCCGTGGGGGCGGGTCGGCGGGGGAGTGGTGGCCCTGCTGCTGCTCGGCCTGCTGGCCGGGATGGCCTCGCCCGGGTTCCCGGTCCGGGGGGCGGCAGCGGTGGGTCGGGCGGTCGCCGGAGCGGTCGGCGGGGGAGCCGGGGCGATCGGCGGGAAGGCCGGATCGGCGGGGGAGGCCGCCCGGGGACCGCACATCGGGGCCAGTGACGCCGCCCTGGCCGACATCCCGTCCGACTACCTGGGCCGATACGTGACCTCGGCCAGGACCTGCCCGGCCCTGACCTGGCAGGTCCTGGCGGCCATCGGCAAGATCGAGTCCGACCACGGCCGCTCCTCGGCCCCCGGGGTCCGCAGCGGCATCAACCGTGCCGGCTGCTGCGCCGGCCCCATGCAGTTCAACCTCACCAACGGCCCCCCGAGCACCTGGGACACGTGGGGGACGGGCGTGCGCGCCCACGTCTACGACCCGGTGCATGCCGTCCCGGCGGCCGCCCGCAAGCTGTGCGGCGACGGCCTGGCCCGGCCCGAGGCCGTCGGCCGCGACCCCTGTCCCACCGTCGTGGGCTCGGCCGCCCTCCACACCGCCCTGCGCCGCTACAACAACGCCTGCTGGTACGTGCACGAGGTGGTCACCCTGGCCGGCCGCTACACCAGGGCCGCCCCCACCCAGGTCCCGGCCCGCGACCCGTTCGTCCGGGCCCTGGTGGCCAGCCCGCGCATCACCACCACGGGCAGCCACGGCTGCGACCCGGCCGCCGACCTGGCCTCCGGCCGCCTCGACCTCCGGGTCCAGTCCCTGCTGGCCGTGCTGGCCGAGCGCCACACCATCCGCCTGAGCTGCCTGCGGTCCGGCCACTCCCGGTTCGTGAAGGGGACCACCCGGGTGTCCAACCACACGGTGTGGCGGGCGGTCGACATCGACATGGTCGACGGCCGCCCGGTCAGCCGCTCCAGCCGGCCGGCCCGCGCCCTGGCGCTGTGGCTGGACGGCCTCCAGGGCCCGCTGCGCCCCTCCGAGGTCGGCTCGCCGTTCCCCTTCGGCCGCCGCCCCTACTTCACCGACGAGGGCCACCAGGGCCACCTCCACATCGGCTACAGCGACCCCCTCGGCTGAGCGGGCTACGGCTGGTGGCGGGACGTGTTCGAGTATGATCTCGCACGTGACCAGCAGAGCTACCGCGGCGCAGCACCTGCGCGACCTCGCGCGGCTGCGCCGTGTCCGGGACCGGATCGACCGGGAGTACGCGCAGCCGCTGGACGTCGAGGCGCTCGCCCGCGGCGCGCACATGTCGGCCGGGCACCTCAGCCGCGAGTTCCGGCTCGCCTTCGGCGAGTCGCCGTACAGCTACCTCATGACCCGGCGCATCGAGCGCGCGATGGCGCTGCTGCGTCGTGGCGACCTCAGCGTCACCGAGGTCTGTTTCGCGGTCGGCTGCTCGTCGCTGGGCACCTTCAGCAGTCGCTTCACCGAGCTGGTCGGCATGCCGCCCAGCGCCTACCGGCGCCAGGCGGCGCGCGCGACGGCGGGGATGCCGTCGTGCGTGGCGAAACAGGTGACCAGACCGATCAGGAATCGAGAAGCACCGGCCACCAGCCGCGGCTAGTGTGACCGCCATGGACATCACCATTCACGCGAGCTTCCTGCCGCATGACGACCCGGACGCCGCCCTGGCCTTCTATCGCGACACCCTCGGCTTCGAGGTCCGCAACGACGTCGGGCGGGGCGCGATGCGCTGGATCGAGGTCGGCCCCGCCGACCAGCCCGAGACGTCCCTCCTGCTGGCGCCGCCCGGCGTCGATCCGGGGATCACCGACGACGAGCGCCGCACGATCGCCGAGATGATGGCGAAGGGCACCTACGGCTGGATCCTGCTGGCCACCTCCGACCTCGACGGCGTCTTCGAGCGGCTGCAGGCCAGCGGCGCCGAGGTCGTCCAAGAGCCGACCGAGCAGCCGTACGGCGTTCGCGACTGCGCCGTCCGCGATCCCGCGGGCAACCTGATCCGCATCCAGGAGCTGCGCTGAGCCGTCCGGCGACCGCAGCCATGACCTGCCCAGACGGCACCGTGAGGGAGCCCGCGCACGCCGCCGGTGGCGGCCGCCTGGACATCCCCACCGGCACGTGGACCCCGGTCGAGAAGCGGGCGAACGACCCGGCGTCGAACGTCACCTCGGCCACCATCATCCAGACCGGCTACTACATGGTCTGGGAGGCCCGCTGACCCGGGAGCAGGTCGGGACAGAGCGGACGCGGCGTGGGTGGGACGGCGG
>DATABK010000336.1:0-2900 GCA_036259695.1 Actinomycetes bacterium
CACCTGCTGGGCGACTGCCTGCGGGCGCTGGCCGCCCAGGACGTGCCCGAGGGGCGGATGCAGACCTGGGTGGTCGACAACGCCTCCAGTGACGGCTCGCTGGCGCTGCTCGCCGACGAGTTCCCCTGGGTGCGGGTCATCGCCAACGACCGCAACGACGGCTTCGCCGGCGGCAACAACCTCGCCCTGCGCGAGGTCACCACACCGTTCGTGGCCCTGCTCAACAACGACGCCCGGCCCGCTCCCGACTGGCTTCGGCGGCTGCTCGAGCCGTTCTCCGAGCCCGGGGCCGAGCGGCTGGGGGCGGTCTCGGCCAAGATCGTCTTCCTGCCCCGGTTCCTGGCCGTCGAGCTGGCCACCCCCGGGTTCGTGCCCGGCACCCTCGACACCCGCGAGCTGGGGGTGCGCATCTACCGGGTCGAGGTCGACGGGACCGACGTGACCGAGCGGGTCCTCTGGGACCGGGTCGCCTACGGGCCCGAGGGGGAGGGGCCGGGCCGGTTCCGCTGGACCCGTCCGGCCGGGATGCTGCTCATCCCCGTCGACCGGGACCCGGCTGAGGAAGGGCCGCTGCGGCTGCGGCTGCGGGTCGCGGCCGAGACGACCAAGGCGGTGGAGCTGACCTGGAGCGGCGGGTCGGGGAGCGGCAAGGCCGAGCCCGAGCCGATCGACCTCGAGGTCGAGGTCCCGTCCGGGGTGCCCCTGGTCGACGTGCTCAACAACGCCGGCAGCATGGTCTTCCGCGACGGCTACGGGGCCGACCGGGCCTACCAGGAGCTGGACCGGGGCCAGTACCAGACGCCCGAGGAGGTGTTCGCCTTCTGCGGGGGCGCGGTCTGCTTCCGGACCGAGGCCCTGCGCCAGGCCGGGGTGTTCGACGACGACTTCTTCCTCTACTACGAGGACACCGACCTGTCGTGGCGGCTGCGGTCGCTCGGCTGGCGGATCCGCTACCAGCCGGCGGCCGTGGCCCGCCACATCCACTCGGCATCGTCGGTCGAGTGGTCGCCGTTGTTCGTGTTCCACACCGACCGCAACCGGCTGCTCATGCTGACCAAGAACGCCCGGGCCGGCCTGGCCGCCCGCGAGGTCCTGCGCTACCCGCTGACCACCGCCTCCCTGGCCCTGCGGGAGGTGGCCAGGGCCCGCCACACCCGCCGCCGCCCCCCGGTCCGCCCGACCCTGCTGCGCCTGCGGGTCCTCGGGTCCTACGCCCGCCTGCTCCCGGCCATGCTGGCCCGCCGCCGCGGCATCGCCGCCCGGGCCTCGGTCGACCGCAAGCGCCTGGAGCGCTGGCTGGTGCTGCGGTGAGGGTCGGGCTCGACGCCACCCCGCTGCTCGGGCCGCGGACCGGCGTCGGGCGCTACGTGGCCGGGCTGGCCGAGGCCCTGGCCGGGCTGGCCGGCCCGGAGCCCGAGTCGGTCGCCCTGATCCCGTTCACCTGGCGGGGCACCGCCGGCCTCCCGTCGGCCGCCCCCTCCGGCCCGCGGGTCCGCGTCGGCCGCCGCCGGGCCCCGGCCCGCCTCCTCCAGGCCGCCTGGGGCCGGCTGCCCTGGCCCCCGGTCGAGTGGCTGTCCGGCCCGGTCGACGTCTTCCACGCCACCAACTTCGTCGCCCCACCCACCCGCCGGGCCGCCACCGTCGTCACCATCCACGACCTCACCTACCTCCGCCACCCCGAGATGGTGACCGACGCCTCTGCCCGCTACCGCCACCTCGTCCCCCGCGCCCTCCACCGCGGCGCCATCGTCTGCACCCCCACCGCCGCCGTCGCCACCGAAGTCGCCGACGAGTACGGCCTCGGCCCCGACCGCCTGGTCGTCACCCCCCTCGGCGTCGACCCCACCTGGCGCCAGACCACCCCACCCGACCCGGCCTGGCTGGCCACCCACGGCCTCCCCGACCGCTACCTCCTGTTCGTCGGCAGCCGCGAGCCCCGCAAGAACCTGTCAACGCTGCTGACCGCCTACCGCGCCCTCCTCTCCACCCGGCTGGAGCTGGTTGACAATGGCCCGAGGGCGACGGAGGGGGCCGGGACGACCATCGGCGGCGGCGTCCCTCCCCTCGTCCTCGTCGGTCCTCCCGGCTGGGGCCAAACGCTGGAGACCGCCGGGCTCCCCCCCCACGCGGTCCGCACCCCCGGGTACCTCCCCGAACCCGACCTCGCGCGGGTCGTCGCCGGGGCCGTCGCCCTGGTGGTTCCCTCCTGGTACGAGGGGTTCGGCCTTCCCGCCCTTGAGGCCCTGGCCTGCGGGACCCCGGTGGTCGCCTCCGACCTTCCGGCCCTGCGAGAGGTCCTCGGCGACCAGGCCGAGCTGGTCGCCCCCGGCGACCCGGCCGCCCTGGCCGACGCCCTCGCCCGGACCCTCGAGGATCCGGGCGGCGAGGACGCCGGCGCCGCCCGCCGCACCCGCGCGGCCGGCTTCACCTGGGAGAACTGCGCCCAGGCGACCCTGTCGGCCTACCGCCTGGCGCTGGAGTCCGGCCGGTGACCGCGATCCCGCCCGACCGGGAGCCGGCGGCGGCCCCCGGGGAGCGGGGGGCGGGGCCGAGCGGCCCCCGGGTCGGGGTGGTGGCCGAGCAGCTGCTGCGGCCCGTCCCCGGCGGGGTCGGCCGCTACGTTCGGGCCCTGGCCACCCACCTGCCGGTCGAGGCGGCCGTCGACCGGGGCGCGGTCGAGTTCCTGGTCGCCCGCCACCCGCCCGCCCGGCTGGCCGCGGTCGGGCTGCCGGTGGCCTCGACCCGGCGCCTGAACTGGCCGGGCCGGCTGGTCACCAGGACCTGGGTCACCGTGCGCCGGCCCGGCCTGCCCGGTGGCCTGCTCGACCAGCTCGACCTGGTCCACGCGACCAGCGCCGCCGTCCCCCCGACGGGCCGCCGGCCGCTGGTCGCGACCGTCC
>DATABK010000337.1:0-1639 GCA_036259695.1 Actinomycetes bacterium
CCGGCGGATGGAGCGGGCGGGCGGCCTGCGGGCGCTCCAGCTTGACCCCGGGTCGGGGCGGATGGTCCCGGTGACACGGGTCGGGCGTTCCGTCCTCCGCGCAGCGGCACCGCCGGGCGAGGGCACTGCCGCACCGTCCAGCAGGCGCCGCTAATGACCTGGGTGCCTAGGGCTGTCGGTCCTGTTGTTAGGAGCCGTTCTCCCGATCCTTGGCCTGTCCGGCCCGTCCCTTGCCCAGGTCACGACGGTTGGTGGGCAAGGGCTGGCCGGCAGTCACGTCCTTGGCCACATCAGCCAGCCGCCGGGTCGAGGACCGAGCCGCCCCCCGCAACCGCTCAAACGCCGTCTGGGCGTCCACGTGTTCGCGGCCCATCAGCACCCCCTTGGCCTGCTCGATCAGCCAGCGATGCTCCAGCGCGGCCTGGAGCTGATCGGCCAGCCGGCCCTTGACCTGGGCCGTGACCGCGGCGCTGAGCAGGCTGGCCACCAGCCCGGCATAGGCCTGCAGAGCGGCGACCTCGCTGGGGTCCCAGTCCCGCGGCTGGCCAACATAGACATCCAGGGTGCCGATGACCCCGCCGTCCAGCTCCACCGGCACACTCAGGGCCGCACAGATCCCCTCACCCAGCATGACCTGGGTGAACTCTTGCCAGTCGGGTTCGATGCGGATGTCACGGATGGCGGCCGGGAGCCGCTGGCTGAACGCCACCGCACACGGCCCCTGGGCCAGCCGTTCCTGGCCGTCCTCGACCGCCTGGGCGGTCTGGTCCGAGGCGCTGGCCCAGCGCAGCTGGCCCTCGGCGTCGATCAGCATCAGCCCGGCCCCATCGGCCGCGAACAGCTGCTTGGCCGAGTCGGCGATCTGCTGCAGGGTCGGGGCCAGGCCCCGCTCGGGGTCTAGAGAGCCGAGGGCGCCGATGCTCTTGGCCAGGTCAGTGGGGTCGATCGGCATGGCGCTGCCTGCCTTTCTGGTACCGGACTGGGAACCGGTCGGCAAGCCTAGCAGCAAGGCACCGGATGCCGAGCGGGCCAGCAGGCCGTCGCGTGGGAAGGGCCGGACGAGGGCCGGGTCCGGCAGGCTAACTACCGTCCAGGTGGCCACAAGACGGAAGAGGAACAGGAACGACACGCATAACTGTACGCCAACCATCACCTCGCTCAACCCGGCACACCAGCAAGGTCAGATTGGCGGTCACCCTCGGTGGCTACCCGGCTCTGAGCAGCCTCGGGCTGCAGCCGTTGCGGCGGACGCGTTGTGGCGGGCAGGTTGGCCCAGCCCTCGCTTGCCTGCATCGACAGCCCGAGGCTGCTTCCATGCCAGCACCCAGCTTCCGGCAACTCCCAGCTCCGCCCCGTTCGGGGAGCTGGCAGGCAGCCGTTGACGCGTACGCGTCAAGGTTCCTCGTTGTCCTCGGGCAGAAGGGTTGAGCGCAGTCAGCGCACAGGATCGGGGCCAGCTCCAGCACCGAGCGAGCCACCCGGATACGCCGGCCACATGCGCAGGAGCAGGCCAGGGCGTTACGGGACCGGCCCGACCCGGCCGGGGCGGCCTGCTCGGCCCGGCGCCATAGGACCAGCGCCGCAGCCAGCTCGGCCAGCACCTCGGCGTAGCGGGCGGCGGTCGGCTCGGGGACGCTGG
>DATABK010000338.1:0-2363 GCA_036259695.1 Actinomycetes bacterium
GAGGCCGAGGAGCTGTCGGTCATCCCCGGCCTGGACGAGCTGTTCAGCCTGATCGACATCAACCGCTACCACCAGGCCGGCGACTACGACCTGCTGGTGGTCGACTGCGCCCCGACCGCCGAGACCCTGCGGCTGCTGTCGCTGCCCGAGGCCCTCGGCTGGTACATCGACCGGCTGTTCCCGTCCTCGCGGCGGATCGCGACCGTGGCCCGGCCGCTGCTGGGCCGGCTCGGCAACCTGCCCCCGATCGCCTCCGACGCCGTGTTCGGGGCCGTGGAGCGGCTGTACCGGAACCTGGAGCGGGTCCGGGTGCTGCTGGCCGAGCCCGAGACCTCGACCGTCCGCCTGGTCCTCAACCCCGAGAAGATGGTCGTCGCCGAGGCCCGGCGCACCTACACCTACCTGTCGCTGTTCGGCTACCGGGTCGACGCCGTGGTCGTCAACCGGATGCTGCCCGACGACGTCACCGACCCCTACTTCGGCAAGTGGAAGGAGATCCAGGCCGACCACTTCCGGACCATCACCGAGTCGTTCTCGCCCCTGCCCATCCTCACCTGCCGGCTGTTCGACGACGAGATGGTGGGGCTGGAGCGACTGGCCGAGGTCGCCGAAGAGGTCTACGGCGAGCGCGACCCGGCCGGGGTCCTGGCCGAGTCGCGGCCCCTGCGGGTGTCCAAGCAGCGCGGCGGCTACGCCCTGCGCATGGACCTGCCGTTCGCCGAGCGGGGCGACCTGGACGTCCACCGCAAGGGCGACGAGCTGCTGATCAAGGTCGGGAGCTACCGGCGCAACGTGCTCCTGCCCCAGGCCCTGCAGCCCCTGGAGATCGCCGCCGCCAACCTGCGGGGTGGCACCCTGGTGGTCCGCTTCGACGCCCGCGAAGGCCCCTCCGCCGGGGCCAGGGGCGCCTGATGCGCGCAGAGACGGGAGACGCGATGGCCGCCGACGACGCCGGGCCCGGCGCCAGGGCCCCCGAGTGCCAGTTCTGCCCCTTCTGCAGCGCGCTGGCGGCGCTGCGTGAGGCCCGGCCGGAGGCGGTCGAGCACCTGGTCAAGGCCGGCGCCGAGCTGCTCCTGGCGGCCAGGGCGCTGCTCGAGGGGGCGGCCCAGCCGGACGGCCCACCGTCCCCGGGCCGGGCCCCGGGCCGCCGCCGCCGCCCCCGCCCCGGCCCCGGCGACGTGGCCGGGAACGGGCTCCAGCGGATCGACGTCGGCTAGCCGGCCGTGCCATCCCCCGCAGCCGAGCCGCACGCCGTCGGCCTCGACATCGGCGGGACCAAGATCGCCGGCGGCGTGGTCACCGACAGCGGGCAGATCCTGGACCGGACCAGGGTCCCGACCCCACCCGACGACGAGGCCGCCACCCTGGCCGCGTTGCTCGCCCTGGTCGAAGAGCTGCGGGCCCGCAACCCGGGGGTGGAGGCGATCGGGGTCGGGGCGGCCGGGCTGGTCGAGCGGCCCGGCGGCAGCGCCCGCTGGGCCCCCCACAACAGCTACCGCCGCATGGAGCTGCGCCGCCTCCTGCACGAGCGGACCGGCCTGCCGACCAGCGTCGACAACGACGGCAACGCCGCCGCCTGGGCCGAGGCCCGCTTCGGGGCCGGGGCCGCCAGCGGCGACCTGGTCCTGGTCAACGTCGGCACCGGGATCGGGGGCGGAATGGTCCTGAACGGCGGCATCTACCACGGCGAGCACGGGTTCGCGGGCGAGCTCGGCCACCTGATCGTCGACCCCGAGGGCGACCGCTGCCCCTGCGGCAACCGCGGCTGCCTGGAGGCGATGGCCTCGGGCCTGACCCTGGGCCGGCTCGGCCGGGAGGCGGCCGCCGCCCACCCGGCCGGCCGCCTGGCCGCCCTGGCCGACGAGGCCGGGGGGCCGGTCACCGGCGAGGTCGTGTTCGCGGCGGCCAGCGAGGGCGACAAGGCGGCCCTGGCCCTGTTCGAGCGGGTCGGGCACTGGCTCGGGGTCGGCATCGCCTCGCTGGTCACCATCTTCGACCCCGACCTGGTGGTGGTCGGCGGCGGGGTCGCGGCCACCGGCGACCTGCTGCTGGCCCCGGCCCGGGCCAGCTTCGAGCGCTACGTCCACGCCCGCCGGCACCGCGACCTCCCGCCGGTGGTCCCGGCCCGCCTGGGCGCCGACGCCGGCCTGGTCGGCGCGGCCACCCTGGCCCTGGCCCGCCACTGATGGCCCCGCTGCCCCGCCTGGCGGTCACCCTGCCCCAGTTCACCGAGCAGCCGGGGCCGGCACTGGCCGCCGCCGCCGACGCCCGGCGGCTCGGGTTCGCCGGGGCGTTCGTGTTCGACCACCTGTGGCCTCTGGGCGGACCTCGGACCCGGCCGGCGCTGGAATGCTGGACGCTGC